>JBLHJZ010000451.1:0-4604 GCA_047619515.1 Saprospiraceae bacterium
CCAACAACAGGAAATGTGTTGACCTGGTCTCCACCTCTTCCTTACATTGATGAAATTGCAGATGGAGGAGTATTGAATTTCTGTTTGAAAGATGTAACGCAGGTAAGTCAAATGCCACAGACCATCCAATTTGATTGGATTATAACGAATGCTGCCGGGCAGGACTCTATAGTATGTAGTGAAATATTGACTTTCGATTGTGAGCCTTGTCTGAATGTAAATAATGATACGATTTATTGTTTGCCAAATGGAGATTACCAGTATTGTATGACGATTACAAATAACGATGCCACACATACTGCTACGCAGGTTTTCTTTGATGTCTATTCGCCAGCAGCTAATCAATTTACGCCAAACAACATCAACGTGACCATACCACCACTGGGTTCTGCATCAGTATGTGTCACTATCCCGGGACCATTACCTGCAGGTACACCCGTATTGTATAAAACGATCCTCAAAGACTTTACAGGAAGTATTTTAAACTGGTGTTGTATTGTCGATACCTTTTCGGTTACGATTCCGGAATGTGGCAATGGATTGGACTGTGCACAAATAGTAGATTACCATATGGAATGTTTGGGTGATTTAGATGGAGATGGCCAAGCAGAATATAACCTGCATATTGATGCGACCGGATATGGAACGATCTTTTTGTCTAGTCCATGCGGAACGATAGTGCCAGCCTCTATCACTGTGGCAGGAAGTGCTTCCGTTAATCTTACGGTTTACTCGAACGGTTCTTGTGGCGTATTTAATTTTACCGCTTATGCTACGGATGCGGTCGGCGTAATCTGCTGGGAAAATCAATTTGAAGCAGATTTCCCGCCTTGTCCGCCAACCAGCTGTCTATGCCAGGACTTACCGATGGATGTACTTAGCGGGTTTACTACCGTATTCGATTGCCCAAAGGGTATTTTTACACCAATCTCTTTAAAACCTTGTGATGAAGTAGCATGGTATATGAATGGCGTTTCGATGGGAAGCAGTATCGGAAACGATGCGTTTGAGGTGACTTATCCCGGACCTGGATCCTATACTATCTGTATGTTTGTATTTAGAATAGATGATAATGGCGAAATTTGTGAACGGGAAATATGCAAAGATGTCGTAATTAATCAATGGTGTATTCAAAATCCTGATACGGTAATCGAAATAGCTGTATATCCGAATCCTGCAACAGATAATTTGACGATTGACCTGGGAGAGAATTTTCCAAGCGGACAAATTACGATTCATATAATGGATATAAACGGTAGGATGATTACTCAAAAACAAACTACTGGAGAAAGCAAACTTAGACTGGATATTTCTACTTTTAAATCAGGCATGTATTATCTGAATGTAGCAGGAGCGGATAATTTTAGCGCAAGAAAAAGATTTATAAAAGTCGAGACTAAATAATGCCTGGCATAGTTGTCGGACGCTTGAAAAATCGGCTGACAACTATTTTATAAACGCTAATATTTTTAGGGTATATCATTGGAGCCTCTCACAAATTTGTGGGAGGCTTCCTCGATCAAACGAACTCCGAGACTGTATGAAAAGACTCCCTGGAATTTTGAAAGTAAAATAATAGCCACAAAGACAGAAAGGCACCAAGAGATAATTCTGTTTTAGTGCCTTTGTGCCTTCGTGGCAGCATTAAATTTTGACACTTTTAGCAGAAGTATACTTTTAAGACAGCCTCTTGGTAATGAAAAAAGGGAATAAGAAAGACGCGAATTTTCACGAATTACGCGAATTTCGAATTCGTGATAACCTGCCTGCTTGCCTGCCGGCAGGTTTGTGAAAATCTGTGTCGTTTTTTAAGATTTAGATTAGCATTCTGTGATACCCCCTCAGCGTTCGGCTGAGCCTTACTATTGGATATTTTATTCATTCCAGCCACAGCCAGTTCAACTTAATCTCCTTTCCATCCTCCGATATGACTTCAATTTTTATTTCATAAAACCCGGGTTCGTCAAATGGTATTTCCCCAAGCCGCGAGGTTTTAAAATTTTCGATCACCCAATCCGCATTTGGTTCACCGACGGTTTGTCCGCTTGGCTCGACCTGATGGATCAAGGTAGTATTTTTTACTTTTAAAATAATTTGATTCTGCCCAAATTCTCCCTGAAAACTATAAGACACATCGGCTGACACTTTGCAAGCTTTGTCAATGTAAATCTTCCAGGTATAACTTTGCTGCTTTTTTATCAAAGCATGTGGAGGAATGGAGCCAAACCTACCGGCTTTTTCGGTCACGGCATTTCCCTCGGAGGATATAGCATTCTCTGGTTTTAAAGCATAACCACCACCGACCGCCGCTGCCACTAATCCTTTGACAATTTCGGGACTTTGGTCGAACTCCATGACTAGCACTGAAACATAAGGATCAGGAGCTTTTACTGGGAGCGTTATACGGGTGACTACTTCATTATGCTGAAACGAAAGAGAAGATTTGCTCTTGTCTGCCAGTACGTAAACTTTGGAAGGCGCAGCTTTAATTCCGGTAACGCAGAGTTGTTTATCCAATGGCCAGTTAAAAACATGCAAGTAAACTTTTACCCGGCCATGTTTCCCTTTTTTACAAGTGATCCTTCCCCAATCATGCAGATCGGATGTCAAATCAAAGGCTTCGCTTCCATAAATTGATGCGCCGTTTATGGCGAGCCAGGTGCCCATTTCTTCCAGCCGTTTGGCAATTTCATAAGGCACTTCTCCATTGGCTCGCGGGCCGATATTGAGCATTAGATTACCATTGAGACTAACATTATTGATTAGCGATCTCAATAGGGTAGTGGTGGATTTCCATTGAGTATCCATGGAATGGAAGCCCCAGGAATGAGCCACGGTCGCCGGACTCTGCCAGGGGTAATCCAGTTTTTCATTGCCGAATTGATTGTCCCCCAATGTCCTGAAATCTACATCGCTGTCTTCCTCAATAGACAATCCTAGGCGGGAATTGATCAGGCAATTGGGTTGCAGTTCCCGGATCAGATTTTTGAGTTGTGTCAACTGAATTTTAGTCACCACCGTATTCGAATGATGAATCCACATATCAAACCAGATGAGTCCGATGTCGCCATAATTAGTCAGCAATTCTCTCATTTGCGGCATCACTTTTTCCTGCCAGTATTGATCGTAATTTTCTGCGGGAAGTCCAGTGATTTCATCAGTATGATCCCAGCCATAAGGATGCTCCCAATCTACCCAATGCGAATAATATAGCCCCAGTTTTAAGCCATGTTTTTTACAAGCTTCGGCCAACTCTTTTATAATGTCCCGTTTTGGGAAACTAAAATTTGAAATATTATAGGTATTGGATGGGCTATCCCAAAGGGCGAAACCATCATGATGTTTGGCGGTGATGGTTACATATTTCATTCCCGCTTTTTTGGCGAGCAGCACCCATTCTTCAGGCTTGATAGTTTCCCAATCGAAACGTTTCAATAGCGTCAGGTATTCTTCTTTACTGATCCGGTTTCGATACTGAATCCACTCGGCGTAGTCATTATTATAGCGGAGTTTTTCCCCTTTCCAAAAACCCTCGGCACCGCTATATACGCCCCAATGAATAAACATACCAAAGCGATCTGCTACAAACCATTTTGCCCGCTCTCCTGTTTGCTCCTGGGCATCAGTTTTGATATAAAATAAAATAAGAAATAGTATTGCAAATATACTCTTAGTCATTGGTTTCTTCTCCATTTATTTTAAACACCCAGGCGTCCGTTTCTCCAATTGTGCTAAGGGCAGATTTCGGAATATTGATTTTTAATCCATCTGATTGGGAATAGATCCATTCCAAAGGCTGGTCATATCCCAGTATCAAAACTTCGGATCCTTCTTTGGGTTTTAGATGGGTAAAAGACACTTCATTTTTCGGAGATTGCAGGCAGATACCAAAATAGACCGATTCTCCTTTTTTCTTTGTAAAACGTATAAAATCGCCCTGTTTATAATGGTTTTGGAGCTTTTCGGTTTTATAAATCGCTTCGCTGTTCGTGGAAAGCCACTTACCCATTTGCGCCAATCTTTCCACGCTAGGTGCCGGAATTAATCCCTCGGAAGTCGGGCCGACGTTCAATAAGTAATTTCCTCCTTTGGCGGTTACATCGATCAGGTTATGGATCAATACTTTCCCGGATTTCCAATTATGATCCCCGGATTTAAATCCCCAGGTATCGTTCATCGTCATACAGGATTCCCAATCGAGATCAGAAGCGTTTTCGAGGATTTCCTGCTCCGGTGTTCCAAAATCCCCGGCATATTTTCCGTCATCTTTGTTCATGCCTTGCATGCCTTGTCTTCCTTTGTCCACCCGGTTGTTGATCAGAATATCCGGTTTTAGAGAACGCACATATTGATAAAGTTCCAATCCCTGATCATGTGTAAATTCTGAAACCCACTCCCCATCAAACCATAAAATATCCACCTCATAATTGTCGATCAATTCTTTTACCTGGGGCTTCATATACGCTTCCAGATAACGTGCAAAATTTGCAGTATTATCTGCGGTAATTTCTTCCTTCTTTTTTAAATAAGAATTCGCCTGCGCATCCGGATGATGCCAATCCATGATGGAATGATAGAGGCCAAATTTGATCCCTTCTTTTTTA
>JBLHJZ010000452.1:0-4582 GCA_047619515.1 Saprospiraceae bacterium
TTTTGGTACCTACCGGTGAAGATATTGGTGATGGTGGAGTTGATTTGATTGCCTTCCCTTATCTTGGATTGGTGATCCCCTTAGGTAAAAAATAATAGACTTGATTCAAGCGAATAGCTCTTAGCTTTTAGCTTTGGCTTCTTTCAGGAGCGTTTTAGGACGCGATAAAGGGAAGCCAACAGTCAAGGACTAAATGCTAAACGCCTAACATGCTCTTACTTATGGGTTTCTATTTCCAATAGACTTGGATGAGCTTTATTGATATTAGCAAAATAAATATTTATCATTATCGTATTTTACTTAAAATGAGCTATCAAACCTACCTAAATTTGCTTTTGATAAAGCACTAGTTATTTCTTTAGAAAAAATGGTTCTTTTACAAATTCCGTGATTTTGCCACCCCCCGCGAAGGGAAAAGCGAGCTGACTTCCCTTCCTGCCTGCCGGTAGGTAAGGTAGGGGTCGAGGGCGCGCGAAGGGAAAATAAGGCACCCCACGGGATTTGTCAAAGCACCCAAAAAATAAATTGCTATGAAACCAATGTCTCTTTGGGCAGCAGCCAATCAATGGAAAACAATTGGAATCCTTTTTCTTCTTCATCTTATTTTAGGGGCTTTTTATCTTTACGGAGGTATATACTTGTTTGCGAATGGTATTACTTTTCCTGAAAAAATAATCTACCTGGGTCATGGATTAATCTTATTGGCTTGGGCCTGTTATCCATTTAGGCACATAAAAAAAGGTTTTTATAAGAATAGTTATTGGAAAAGGAAATTCTGGCAAGGAGTCATACTGCTAGCTTCAGCAGTCTATATCACCAACATAGGAAATCAACTGGCCAGATCTTCAATGATGCCAGAGGCTTCCGAAACGGTAAGTGTTCGGCCCGTAGTTTTGAAGTTTGAAAAAAATAAAAACTACGAGAAAAAACAATCGAAAAAGGAAAGAAAACTTTCCAGAAAAAACCTAAAAAAGGAATTTAAAGGTTTAGTAAAAAAAATGAGGAAAGATCGTAAAAGCAAAGGCGGGAATCGGGTTTTAGGAAGGATATTATTAGTATTGCTTCTTGTTTTTGTTGTCGTTTCTTTAGCTTCTTTTATATTAGTTCTTTCTTGTAGCTTGGCTTGTGCTGGCCATGAAGCGTTAGCTATGTTTGCCCTTTTAGGTGGGCTTATATTTCTTACGTGGGGGTTTATTGAGGGGCTGAGAGCTATTGAAAGATGGGGAAAACCAAAACAAGATATTAGCCCTGTGTCAGATTAAGAGATATTCGGATTTTGGATGCTAATCCAGGTTAAAATTTTTAATAGCGTAGCGGATTACGCCGGCAATATTTTTAGCGCCTATTTTTTCTTGAATATTGCGTTTGTGTGCATCTACGGTGCGGAGGCTGATAAATAGTTTGTTAGCAATCTCCCCGTTAGAATGTTCTGTAGCAATCAGTTTTAGGACTTCTTCTTCCCGTGCGCTTAGGATTTTTTCATCTGGAACAAACAGCGTTGGAGACTTTAAGCTATTCATAATAATCTGCTCTACCGGGGCGCTGTAATATTGATCCCCTTTTAAGACAGTGTCAATGGCGCTGAGCAATTCTTTTCCACCCGAATTTTTCAACAAATAGCCATTAGCGCCTGCCATAAGCATTCTTTTGATGTAGATATCATCAGCTGCCATTGTAAGCACCAACACCGGAAGCAGCGGGTAGCTTTTTTTTATCTCCTCTATACATTCAAGGCCGTTCATTAAAGGCATATGGATATCCATCATGACAAGGTCTACCGTATTGTTTTCCAGGAGCTTGATCACTTGTATCCCATTCTCCGCCTGGAGCATGACATGAAGGTGTTTTACTTCTTCCAATAAAGCTTTCAAACCCTCTCGAAAGATTTTATGGTCATCAGCCAGTAGTATGTTTATTTTTTTTTCTTCGGCCATTTATAGAGGTATTTTTATAAACAGCATGGTTCCTTGCCGCGGTACACTTTGAACGGATAAAGTGCCTCCCAAAACATACACCCGGTTTTCTATGTTTTTCAAGCCATTATACGTTTTCTTCTTTTTGTCAGGGGCAAAACCTTTACCGTCGTCTCTATACAAAATAGTAAGAAATTCTTCTTGTTTATAAATACTTATAGAAATTTTTCGGGCATCAGCATGTTTTAGTGTATTATGAAGCGCTTCCTGTGCAATTCTATAAATATTGATCTCAACATTGGATTCGCATCGGCCTATTGTATTGTCGAAAGAAAAATGCGTAATGATCCCTGTTGACAAATGAGCTTTGTTGAACATGTCTTCCAATTCGGATTCCAGTCCAAAATCTTCCAGAGCAGGTGGGATAAGGCCATGGGAGATCGATCGGATTTCTTCAATAGTTTGATTGACCATTTCCAGGGAAGCACGGAGTTTTTGTTGTGTTAATGTTTCTTTCTTTTCATCGAGATTTAAAACAGAATCCAAATTCAGGCTGATCAGGGAGAGCGTCTGGCCTAGGCTGTCATGCAATTCTGCCGCAAGTCGTTTTCGTTCATTCTCTTCTCCTAATATCATGGATTGAAGTTGCTGTTTTTGGCTTTCGACTTTATGAGTGATGTCCTGACCAGTTCCTTTTAAACCGATCACCTTTCCAAGGGTATCATTCATCGATTCTCCAATACCAAGAATATGTTTTATGCTGCCGTCTTTGCAGATGATCCGATGTTCAAAACTGTAGCCTTCCCCTGTTTCAATAGTCCTTTTAATTAACTCGTCTAATTTTTGCAGATCATCCGGAAAAAATTTATTCCGGTAGGCTTCATATAGTTTATAAGGAGAAGTACCCTCCAGTTCAAAAATACGGTACTGCTCCTTTGACCAATTTAATTCATTCGTAAGGAAGTTAAACTCCCAACTCCCTATTTTTGCTATTTTTTGCGCCTCGTTAAGCTTTTGTTCATTACTCAAAAGTTGTTCTTCTGTTTTTTTTGCTTCTGTTACATCCTTATTGACCCATAGTATCTGTTTAACTTTTCCATTATCTTCGAATACAGGATTGATTGTAGTTTCTATATAAACTAATCCTCTTTGAGGAGTTGGAGAACTACTTGACACTATAATAGCTTTTCTTTCCTTTACGACCTGCTGGTACTTTTCTTCCAGCTCAAGTGCTTCTTCTTTTGTAAATCCAAGATAGTTTGTACAATAGGCTTTAAGCTCTGCACCGAAATAGTTTTGATCATCTATTTGTATCACCTTAAGAAATTCTCTGGTTGCTCTGTTAGCAGTGTTAAAAATAAATTCTCCCGCTTCGTTTATGTCCATTAGGCCCATCATATCTGAAGTACTATCTAGGGTCAGGGCAAGTCTTATTTTACTTTCTTTCAAAGCAGTAGAGGTATAAAAGTGCTCCAATACGATGGTGGATAGATTCGCCAGGTACACAATTAATTCAATATCTTTTGGTTTGGGTGAACAAGGTTTTGGACAATAGATGGCAAAAGTACCTAGTACTTTACCAGAAGCATCTAAGATGGGTTCAGACCAGCAAGCCGCTAAACCAGCTTTAAGTGCTATTTTTTTAGATCGCTCCCAATAAGGATGAGCCTGAATGTCTTCAACGATGATCCGCTTACCCGTAAAGGCCGCAGTACCAGAAGAACCCACACCAAAACCAATCTCCACCCCGTTTATGAATTTATTATAAAAATCAGGTAGGCTAGGGGCAGCACCATGTAGTAGATGCTTTCCCTCTTTGTCTGCCAATAAGATACTGCAAAACGATCCGGAAGAATACTGCTCCGCACCGAGTACCATTGTTTTCAGAATGGTAGGCAATGGTACATCCTTAGCGAGTAGTTCCAATACCCGGGCACTTAATTCTTCTTTTTGTTTTGCTTGTGTGATTTCGGTGATGTCCGTTATCGTTCCAAGCATTTTCATTGGCTTTCCGGTAGTATCGCGCTTAATATCAGCATTGACATTTAGATAAATAGTTTTACCGTTTGCGTCAATAATCCGATATTCAAGCTTATACTTTTCCTCGCCGGTCAGAGCTATTTGAAGTGTCTTTTGTACAAATCCTACATCTTCTGGATGTACAAATCCTACTGTATTTTCTAGTGTTGGTTTGAATGCCTCTGGATTGCAGGCATGAATCCGATAGGTTTCGTCTGACCAAACGATCTCTCCGCTTACCAAATCAAGGTCAATATGGCCACTACGTGCTATTTTCTGGGCTTCTTTAAGCTGATGCAAACTTTTTCGCAACAATTCATTCGTCTGCTTCTGCACTGAGATATCACGGATGATGACTTGTATGTTTCCGTCTTGCAGCTTTTGTGCAATGATTTCGACATCTAGGGTAGATCCATTTTTCCGAATGAATTTCCTTTCAAATATCAAGGGTATGCCCTTGTTTAGTTCTTCCAGCTTCAGTGGGCTGGTGAGGAGATCTTCTTTTGGGAAGAGAGATCTGATGTTTAATTTCAGCAATTCTTCTTTTTCATATCCGAGCATTAAGCATCCGACGGTATTTATATCCAAAAAATTACCGACTGAATTAAGGAGATGGACCCCATGTGGGATTTGTTGGAAAAGGATACTAA
>JBLHJZ010000453.1:0-4582 GCA_047619515.1 Saprospiraceae bacterium
GATCCTTCCGGAACAGCACCGTCATAACCCCAATTCTTGGGAGACCATGCCCTTACCGTATTGACTTTTCCAATAATCCCGGATTGAATCAAAATGGTGGCTAGTTTATAATCATAAAAAGAATGCACCTGAATACCCATTTGAGTAACGAGTTTTTTATCCTTCGCTAACTTGCTCATCGCTCGTGCCTCTGTCACATGATGGGTCAATGGTTTTTGGCAATACACCGCCTTATCCATATTCATGGCCAGCATAGACGCAGGAGCATGGGTGTGATCAGGGGTGGAAACGATCACCGCATCTATTGAACTTCCCAGCTCCGCCAACATCTTTCTATAATCCGTAAAGACTTTTGCATTAGGGTGTAATAATTTAGCAGCAGCTAAGTTATTTGCATCCACATCGCATAAGGCAGTAACATCCACCAACGCATGAGATGAAATATCTTTTAGATCTTCTGCCCCCATTCCTCCTACACCGATATGTGCGGTCCGTAAACGACCATTTTTACTTAAACCTTTCACACCGCACGAAGGTAAAAGGATAACTCCCGTTGCTAATACTGCTGCTTTTTTTAGAAATTCTCTTTTTTTCATTTCACTTTGATTTTAAATTATAAGGCGCCCGGTGATTTCATTTGCATAAATGCATTCACTTTGAACCTATTCTAAAGTTGGTTAGCGTTTTAAAAAACTACGATTTTTTTCCAAACGAAAGGTAATCAAATATTAGATTTTATTCCAAAAGTTTTTGTAAGTCAGAGCGGTACCGAACGCCGAACACCGAATAATGCCCATTGATTACAACTTCCTGATTTTAATATTTTTAAACCACAAAGGACTGTCATGATCCTGTAGCCCTATATAGCCGGTTTTAAACTTTCCGTAATCCGGAGAACCTTCCCATTTTCCTTTACTTTTTTTAGCATTCCAGTCCTCTGACCAGGGAACAAAAGAAAGCACTTTTTTACCATTGAGCCAATGTTCCACCTGCTCAGGAGTGAATATAATCCTGGTCGTATTCCATTCCCCTGCCGGGTGTAAAACTTTCTGTTGAGGGTCAGCAGGCGTCATCGCATAGTCGCAAGCGGTTTGCTGTAGTGGTTTTAATTCCTCCGGATGTTCTGTATAACCCAGACCTGTATTATAGGCAGTCAGGTCATGCATTTTTGCATAATTTTCATCATCGATCAATTGGTATTCCGGGGAAACATTCGGCGGACCATCGTAGCCTTCTTTTACATGATAAAAAATACCGCTGTTGCCACCCTTGGGGATTTTCCATTCCAGGTACAATTCAAAATTATCGAACTCTTCGGCGGCGTATATAATGTCTTTGCCTCCTTCATGTTCCGCCTCCGATGTTTTCTTCTCCTTATCAAAGGTTAATTCGCCGTCTTTGATGACCCATTGTGGGGGCAAGGATTCACCATTATAGGCTCTCCAACCTTCGGTGCTGGTACCGTCGAAAAGGTGGATCCAGTTTTCAGACTCCGCTTTTGTCTCTTGTGTTGGTACTGCATCAGATTTTACTTCCGCTTTTGGCTCTGTATTGCAGGAGCAAAAAGAAAGAACAAGTAGGAGTACTGTTGAAAGCTGTTTTATCATTGTATTTATTTTTGAAATTGGTGATTGAATCTAAAGCATTTTGTTTCGAGAATGTTGAAATATGCTTATTCGTGGCTAAGTTAATATTATTCTTGTATTTGGCTTTATATCCTTAACGCAAAATATATCGTAGTGCAAGATTTTTCTTGTGCCACAAAGCCACAAAGTATAAAACTTTGTCTTTGAACCTTCTTGCGATTGATGACATAAAGCAAAATACTCTACACGAGAATATTTATGTGCTCTTTATAAATGACATTTTATAGTTTGACCAATTGCTACCTTCTTATTTAAGAATTCTTTCTCTTCGTTAAAAACCTTTACCAACAATTTATTTCCTTTCCTTTTCACTTCAATGTCAAAGCTATGATTAAAAGCTTTGATCTTTCTTAATGCCATGTCATCCCATTCATCAGGTAATTTTGGTGTAAAAGTAAATTCGCTAAAACCCGTTGGTCTGATACCAAATAAGCCTTCTGTGATTACCCGACAGTACAGTGCAGATTCTGCAGATAGATGTCTTTGATTTCCTTCAGGGTAGGCTTCAACGGGGTAAGGAACATGTTCTCCTAATAATCTTCTTTTGGAGTAATCTTTTAGATAAGGCATCGTGCGTTTCGTTTCGCCAGCAGCCAATGCTCCACGGAAGGCATAGAGGGTCGCCCGATCCCAAAAGGTAGTCACGCCGTCCTCTTGAAAGATAGATTTTATTTTTTCTTGATTGAATAAAATGCTTTTACTCTTATCATTGCCTTCAATGAAATATCTGTATTTTCCAATAAATCCGAGAAATTGATAGCGCCATTCTCCAGCCAGCGTAATCTTTTCTCCAGAAGGTTTTTCTAAATATAGGTCTCCATAAAAACCACCTCCACCACCGCCATCAATAAAACAAATGGCAAGGGTGTTTTCTCCTTTTAATAAAGCAGATTTAGGAATAACAAAATCATTGAGGACTGCATTCCAAATAGAAGTTCCAATCATTTTACCATTAAAATAAATCCTTGCTGCATCATTAATTACTCCGTCCACTTTAAATCTTAAATCTGTACTCACTTCCTCAATGCTTATTTTTTTTCTAAACCAATAAACGCCGTCCTCCGGTTCAGTTCCTTTGAATAGCTGTTCTATACGTCCGGGTAAGTTGATTGCTCCCCATTTGGAATCGTCAAAATTTTCCAGGCTATAGGCGTCTTTTTTTAAGGTCGGATGGTTGAACAATTTTGCCACATCCTCCAGATTGTGCACCTCATCACCCAGGAGGTCTTCCATGTTGAAATTAGCCAAGGCCAATTCTTTCCATTCCTTAATACTACTCTGTGAGGCTAAGCCATCATCTGTCCAAAGATGGTCTGAAAACAAGGCTTCGATGGTTCCTTCACTTCTATCAAAAATATCCACCGTTAAAGGGGTAGCAATCCATGCCCGTAAAAAATCATTTCCTTTAAAATACCGGTAGGTTTTGAATCCTGACATGTCCGCACCAAAATAATTTTCGATAGCGTTTTTAAGTAGGTCGGCTTGTGTTTTATAAACTTTCAATTGTACGGGATCGATATTCAATTCTTTTCCTAATAAACCGGTAGAAATTAAAGCATCGTAATACAAACAGGAAGTATTTAGATTCTCATCACCCGCCGCAAATCGCCCTTCCAACTCATCAGAATCGGAGGCCACTACCCCATCGCTGGTCACTTTTCTTTTACAAAATTCCAGACACCATTCGATTAGCGGCCACAATTCTTTTGCCGTGTTTTTGTCTCCATAAGCCAGCGCAAATCTTGTGGCTCCGTAAGCAATCATAGCCATATCTCCGCGATCCCCGGCGCCATTCCAAAAATCTAATCCTTCTGCTATAATCGAACTCGGAATGGGCTTATATTCTTCATTCATATACAAAGCAAAAGTTCGGAAGGAATTAATAGCCGATTCATTGCCTGCATGATTTCCTAAAAAGGGAAAAAACGGATTGGCATATTCCGCCTGGTCGTTTGCCCAAATGGCCGCGTAATATCGTCCACCTCCGGGGGCATGCATCAGCCCTCCTTTAGTAGCAAAAATGCTTTCTACAGCTCTTAGTTTCGCAAATGTAAATGTACTATTTAGTGTTTCGTCAGGAGATTCAAATTGGAGATCGGAGAAAGTTTGGCTAATTAAATCTTCTCGTTTGTGTAGTTCATAATCTGCGGAGATATATTTTGCATCTGTGTTTACAGATCGCGCTGTGTAGATAAGTGCATACTCCAGACTTTCCCTTTTCTTTAGTTCAAACCTTCCCTCTTTTGAAGCAATCAATTCGATGATATAAGCGCCCGATACTCCTTTTTCTTCTTCCGTGGTATGGGAAATATGAATCTTTGGAAGATCTATTTTGATGGGCTTATCGCTAGTATTTACCAGCGTGACCTTATCAATAAATACAGGCTGGTCTGTCGATGGAAAAAGCTGATGTTTTATTTCCAGACCCTCTATTGTTTTTGATTGGTAACTGAGCATTCCGCTATGAGAAAATTGATTGGGGGATTCCACCAGATCCAGGCCATTCACTTTTATTTTTGGAAGGTCTTTATTTTCTAAGGTATGGGCAAGACTGGCATGGGTGTCATTCGGAATGGTTCTTAACATGGGGAATACCAGCTGTATTTTTTGACTTAACAAGCCCTTTTTTACCCCATAATGAACAATGCCGGAAACGTAGAATCCACTCATTTCGATATGATCCAGATGGGTATCTTTTTCCTTTACTTCCCATTTGATGCTGCCGTCATTGACGAGTGACCATCTGGAATTCTCCTGTGATATTGCGGGATTGGCCAGGCTGGTAAATAGGATTATTTGGAAGATTAGGTTGCTTATGTTTTTCATGTTATCGCTTTTTAGATAAGAGCATGTTCCTACTGACTGGCGCCATCCTCATTGCAAGGCTATAGATACATAATTTTACCGAGACCGTGGATCAAATAGATCATTTGTAT
>JBLHJZ010000454.1:0-4568 GCA_047619515.1 Saprospiraceae bacterium
AACAAACGCTGGTCATTCAGCTTTTTGATTGCCTTTCTTTTATTCCTTTGTGCGCAATTACATTTCTATCTCTTTGCGATCGGGGGAAGTTTTATCATTGCCTTGATGGCTTTTAAAACGCTGTTTGCCTTTGACAGGAAAGCGCTGCTGATCAATGGTATCCATCTTTTTATACAGGTGATTTTACCCTTGATCATTTTGCAATGGCTGATGTATGATAACGTGCCGGAGCGCCCTTCAAGACCCTATGGTTTTTTTGCTTACAAGGCTTGCTGGGAAAGTGTTTTCCTTCCTGTTGACTTTCAGCTCGGTCGATGGATCAATGAATATGTATATAAAATTCCGACTTTCGACAGAGAGGGAATTGCCTATATTGGTCTCGTGCCGGTTCTTTTTATAATAAAAGAAACAATCCGAAAGCTATGGAGCAGGGTTTTTAAAAACGACTACCACACGATCATACCTGATGAAAATCGTTTCTTTTTGAAAGCTGCCTTTTGGGCTTGTTTTGTCATATTGCTCTTTTCCCTTGGTCTTCCTTTTATCATTCCGGGGCTGGAAGATTTTTATTTAAAGCTAGGCCCCTTGGCTCAGTTTAGGAGCATTGGCCGTTTTGCCTGGGTCTTCTTTTACGGGTTCAATATCATTGCTTTTTATGCGGTTTATTATCAGGTTCAAAAAATAAGAAAACGAGGCTGGCAGGCTATTGTATATACGATACTTATCGCTATGTTATTGGCGGAGGGAGGTGTTTTTCTTTCTGATAAAGTAGCCTTAAAACTCTGGCCAAATCCTGAAATCAGGGAGGATTTCCAAAAAAGCGATAATCCCTGGTTAGAAACAATCAAAGTCGAGGACTATCAGGCAATTTTGACTGTTCCGTTTTTTCATACCGGCTCAGAAAATATTTGGATAAGCTTGCATGGCAAAGAAATGCATCGTTCCATGTGGCTGTCTGTACAAACGGGGCTCCCCATCAATTCCAGTTTTATGGGACGAACTTCCGTGAATCAGGTCATCAACCAACTGGAATTGATCGCTGCACCTTATCACCGTCCCCAGATACTGGATGACCTTCCAAACAACAAAGACTATTTAGTTTTTTTATATAAAAAAGCTTACGAGATGTTCAAGGGTCGATATGAGCATTTGTTGCAAAATCTACAACCACTCTTCGAAGATGATCAAATCCAGGTATATCGCTTGTCGATTGAGGAGTTGAAAAACCGCATTGCGAAACAGGCAATAGAAACCCGGCGAGATTTCAGCAATAGCCATTTGTATGATTTTGGAATGATCAAAAGTACAGATAGCCTTCGGAATTTTGTATACCAGAATTTCGATGAACAAACCGCTGAGAAAAAATACCAGGGTTCTGGTGCATACCAGCAAAGTGGTTTTCCGAGAAGTACCCTTTTTGACGGACATATACCTTTTCAACAAACGGAAAAAGAATATGTGTTTTCGGTCTGGGCCTATGTTTTTGGCGATCTGAATCCAAAAGTGAACGTTTCATTAGAAGAATACCAGGCCGGAACGAATGATATTATTTATAAACAGGAGTATCAACTTTATAAAGATTACCAGGCTTTCGATCGCGGTTGGATGTTATCCGAATTATCATTCCGGATGAAGCGCCCCGACAGCAGGCTCCGGGTAAAAGTGTGGAATAAGGATCTGGGCGAGCTTCCGGTGTTCCTCGATGAGCTGCAAATCCGCCCCAAAGGTGTAAAGCTGTTTTTAAAGGACGGAAAGGGGATGAATTGCCGGTGGTATGGGGAGGAGGAGAATTAGGAATTAGGAATGTTACGAAAAATATCCAATACTCAATATTGCCTGTCCTCCGGCCCCTTAAGCTCTTGACCATATTATTGGCTATAAGTTCTAATCTCAGAAAAGCTTACTTGCTGCGAATCGCAACGACAGGATCCATCCAAGCAGCTATAATAGCGGGAATCAAGCCGGATAAAATTCCAATAAAAATTGCTCCACTAAGCCCTTTAATTATGTTCCCCAAAGAAAGGGAGATATCAAATGCGAAGGACTCAATAGAAGATATACCTAAAACGACCAGGAAAACTAACACCAGACCTACCGCACCACCTATCAGGCATAGAATAATAGATTCGATCAAAAACTCTAATAAAATGATATAACGCTTTGCGCCAAGGGCTTTTTTTATACCGATGATATTGGTTTGCTCTTTTACGGATACAAACATAATATTGGCTACACTAAAACCTCCGACGAGCATTGCAAAACCTCCAATAAGGATCCCCATCAAATTGAGTGCTCCAAAAAAAGTATCCAATGCATCTCCCATCATAGAAACTTCATTGAGTGCAAAATCATCTTCTTCCTTTGGTTTTAATTTTCGAAAAGCTCGAATCACTCCGGTCACTTCCCCTATCAATTCAGCATTAGATACATTTTCAGCAGCTTTGATACTGATATTTACATTACCAAAAGCATTAGTAGATTTTAGATTAGCCATTTTCTTACCCGTCTCATAAGAAATAATACCAACATCATCAAAATTTCCGATACCCAGCAGGTCTTCTCCAGATTTTTCGAGTACACCGATTACTGCGAGTTTTCTGCCCAAGAGCTTAATTTCTTTTCCTATCGGCTCAATATCTCCAAAAAGCTCTTTTGCTGCGTTATGCCCTAATACCACTTTATTAGCTCCATAGAAAAACTCCTGTTGCGAAAAATATCGCCCTTTTCTGAAATCCAACTCGTACATCCTTTCAAAATTATAGGTTACGGCAGTCACGCCTACGCGCTCTACACTGCTGGATTTATATTGAAGCGTTTTCTGTCCAATATCAACATTGAGCGATACCATTTGGGCAGTCTTTACCTTTTTTCCGATTACCTTAAAGTCTTCATAACTGGGATTTGGCCTGCGCATTATTTTCATAAAATTATCTCCGGGATCCTCTTTCCAGGAAAACTTAGACAGGTAAACCACATCGGAGCCCAGTTTATCCAGGCTTGAACGGACATTATTCTCCAGAGAATCGACCGCCGATTTGACACCGATGATACAAAAAATCCCAATACTGATCCCCAGTAAGGAAAGAAAGCTCCTCAGTTTATTTGATCTCAGGGATTGGAAGGCCTGAGCCGCACTTTCTGTAATGATTTTTAGTATTGGAAACATTATATAACTGGTATTTAAAATTGTTGTCCGAAACTACTGTTTTATATAATGTTTGCATAAACTATTCGATAAAAAAATTCATTTTATCTGCCAACGCAAGAGAATTTAGAATTTAAAATTTAAAATTGGGAACAGCCGGGATTTATATTCCTTATTTCTAATTAATAATTCCTTTTTATTTAAGTCGTATCTTGAATTAGATTTTAGTATCTTTGCACGTCTTTTTAAAAAAAATCAAGAACAGATATGCGGACAAAACTATCACAGTTTAATTTTGAGCTTCCAGAAAAGCTTATTTCTCAATACCCAAGTGCACATCGTGACGAGAGCAGGCTGATGGTTATCCATAAGGATACCGGCAAAATTGAGCACAAAGTATTCAAAGATATTCTAGGATATTATGATGACGGAGATTGTATGATCTTCAATAACACAAAAGTATTTCCAGCCCGCCTATATGGTAAAAAAGAAAAAACCGGTGCTAATATTGAGGTGTTTTTGCTTCGTGAATTAAATAGCGAGATGCGCTTGTGGGATGTATTGGTTGATCCAGCCAGAAAAATAAGAGTAGGTAATAAGCTATATTTCAGCGATGCAGAGGGAAATGATATTTTGGTGGCAGAAGTCGTTGACAATACCACTTCTCGTGGACGTACTATCCGGTTTTTATATGATGGAACGGATGAAGAATTTCACGGTGAATTAGGAAACTTAGGAAACACTCCCCTCCCTAAATATATCAATCGCCCTGTTGAAGCTATTGACCGGGAAAGATACCAAACCATTTATGCCAAAGAGTTAGGCGCTGTTGCTGCTCCAACTGCTGGTTTGCACTTTAGCCGTGAATTAATGAAACGCCTGGAGCTCAAAGGAGTGGACTTCGCTGAAGTAACGCTCCATGTGGGTTTGGGTACCTTTAGGACAATAGATGTAGAGGATCTTTCCAAGCATAAGATGGATGCTGAATATTTTAAGATTCCTGAAAAAGCGATGAATACCGTTAATGGTGCCTTGAAACGAAGGGCTCGCATCTGTTCCGTGGGTACGACTTCCATGAGAACTATTGAATCCGCTGTATCTGCTGAAACGACCTTAAAACTAGCAGAGGGCTGGACCAATAAGTTTATTTATCCTCCTTATGATTTTAGTATTGCCAATTCGATGATTACCAACTTTCACCTACCGAAATCCAGCCTTATGATTATGGTATCTGCTTTTGGTGGTTATGATCTTATCATGGATGCCTATCAAGTAGCTATTAAAGAGAAATATCGTTTTTTCAGCTATGGCGATGCGATGCTAATCATTTAAAGTTTTATAACTAGCCCGGCATAATAATTTTTTGTATAAAAGCGTATCTTATTTTGTAGGATACGCTTTTGTATTTTTACAACTAATCCGT
>JBLHJZ010000455.1:0-4567 GCA_047619515.1 Saprospiraceae bacterium
CCGGACCCAAAGCAGCAGATTGGAAATTGCTCGGATCATTTGCTGATATCATCAATCCGTCCTTTGTTTGTTTGTCAAATACACATCCTATCATATACGCAGTAAGTGAGCAGGGGCCCGATGTAGCGGCACCGAAAAGTGTCATTAAAGTAATTCAATATGATCCGGAGAGTTTTGAGATGACGGTTTTACAAACTGTCTCCGCAATAGGAGATGCACCATGTTATATAAGCACAGATAAGGAAGGACGGTTTCTTTTTGTGGCTAATTATGTGTCAGGTAATGTGGTACAATATGCTATTGAAAAGGAGGGTAGATTACAGCCCGGAATCAGTGCACAACATTTGGGTAAGGGGCCTCATAGCCGACAGGAAGGCCCACATGCTCACTATATTCGGCAACACCCGACTGCTGAATTGGTCTATGCTATAGATTTAGGAATTGATCAAATCATAAGATACCGACCAGGAAATAAAGGATTAGAGGCTATGGACACTGTTCATACAGAAACCGGCTCCGGGCCGAGACATATGGTATGGCATCCCAATGGCACATCGGCTTATATTCTAAATGAGTTGACGGGTTCGATTGAGCACTGGATTTGGAATGATAGCCTGAGCCAAAGAAATCAGATTGTATCTTTAAAACCGGATTTTTCCGAGGCTTTTGCAGGCTCTGCGGATATTCATATTGATAAGAGTGCGCAGTTTGTATATGCGAGTCTTAGAGGAGATTTTAATGAGATAGTGGTATTGCGGGTCGATCCGGATACGCATGATTTATCCTTGATTCAACGGGTTGCGGTTGGAGGAGAAGTGCCCAGGAATTTTGCGATAAGTCCTGGAGAGGATTACCTGGCCGTTGCGCTTCAGGACAGTGATAAAATTACGCTTTTTTCAAGAGATGCTGACACTGGATTGTTAAGTGAAGTACCAGAGGTTGTTGAGGTGAAGACACCTGTTTGTGTGGTGTACCAGGAATTTTAAGTGCCCTGGGTGCTATTTTTTTCAGATTTTAATTTATGTTTTGACTCAGTGATCCATTTTTCTAATTTTTCCATTAGTTCTTCGACTCTGATTGGTTTACTGAGATAATCGTTCATTCCTGCTTTAAAGCATGCTTCTTTGTCGTTTAACATAGCGTTGGCAGTCATTGCAATTATGATAGGTTGTATTTTCTGAAATTCCCGAATGTGGCGGGTAGCTTCTAAGCCATCCATCCCTGGCATCTGCATATCCATTAGGATGATATCAAAAAAATCTTCCTTAAGTTTTTCAAGTACTTTAAGGCCATCTATCGCCAATGAGGTTTGAAATCCAAGACGACTAAGAATCTTTTGAATCACCATTTGATTAATTTTATTGTCTTCAGCTACCAGGATATTTGCTGGAAATTTCTGTGCGAAATCGGTTGACAATATGACCTTTTCGCTCCCATTTACCTTTGGGGAGGTTACTGGCTTTTTAAATTGCAAAAGGATTTCTTTGCAAAGAAGGTCTTGTTTAATGGGTTTTGTCAGACTGGCAGAAAACAAGTTGGTATGTTCTTTATGTGTTACGTCTCCCCAAGAGCTTAATACAATAATGGGAATATTGGGATAGATTTTTCGTATCTTTTTAGCTAAGGTTATTCCATCCATTTCGGGCATCTGCATATCCGAAAGCACCATATCAAAATGCTTAAACGCTTTCATCAATTTCAAAGCCTCCCTACCAGATGAAGCAAGAATAGGTTCATATTTCCAGAGGTTGAGTTGTGATTTTAATATCTCCCTGTTAGTAGCATTATCATCGACTACTAAGATGCGTTTTCCTCGCAGCGCATCTAATCCGGTGGTCATATAAGTCGGTACAGATTGCACGCCAGCCTTTGTCATTAACGAAAAATAGAATGTGGTACCGATTCCTACTTCACTTTCAATTCCAATTTCACCTCCCATTAATTCAACTAATCGCTTACTAATTATCAACCCTAATCCGGTGCCGCCATACTTTCTGGTGATAGAAGAGTCAACTTGTGAAAAAGCTTGAAATAATTTTTTCCTTTTTTCTTTAGGAATTCCAATACCCGAGTCCCGAATTTCAAACCGAAGTTTGATCTGCTCATAGCTTTGCATATCATCTAAAATCACTTTCACGAATATTTCTCCTTGATGTGTGAATTTAATAGCATTTCCAATTAAGTTGATGAGTACTTGTCGAATACGGGTAGGATCCCCAATAATGTGAGCAGGCACTTTTGCGTCTATTTGATAGATGAGATCCAAACGCTTTGCAACTGCTTTGTCAGCAAAGATATCCAGTATTTCTTCAATGCAGGTTCGTAATTCAAAATCCTTTTCTTCTAACTCCATTTTCCCGGATTCAATTTTTGAAAAATCTAAAATATCATTGATGACGGTCAAAAGGTTTTCAGCTGAAGTTCCTATTGTCGCAGCATAGCTTTTTTGTTCCGGATCAAGGGGCGTTTGTAATAAAAGATTACTCATACCAATCACTCCATTCATTGGCGTACGGATTTCATGGCTCATCGTGGCTAGAAAAACACTTTTAGCTTTATTGGCATGTTCTGCTTCTTTTCTGGCTTTTTCAGCTTCATTACGAGCTTCTCTTTCCAGGGTGGTAGAAATCCTTAATTCTTTTGTCCGATCCAACACTTTTTTTTCTAACTCCTCTCTCTTTTTCTTGATTGCTCTTGTACGCAATACGGTAAAAGTGAAAAGACTTCCCAAAATGGTCATGATAATTACGAATTGAAACCACCAGGTTTTCCAGAAAGGAGGGGCAATGACCAAATGGAGTTCCCTTTGAGCCGCTGACCAACGTCCTTTATTATCAAGACCCTTAATCTGAAAAACATAGTCTCCGGGATCAAGATTGGTATAAGTAGCGGAGTGCAGATTACCCACTTCCTGCCAATGTTTCTCAAAACCTAGCATCCGATATTTATACTTCTTCTTTTTATTAGAAACAAAATTTAGCGAAGCAAAATCAAAAGAGAAAACAGAATGGGTATAGGACAGTTTTATATCCTCCGTATACATAATATTCTGGTAGTGCTACAAATGCGCACTTTTTATTTTTGAAATTCCACGACATTATTGAGCTTTTGATCATTAAGTGGTGCACAAATACAGCACTACCGAATAATTAATAACCATTTAGGTTGTTTTAATTTTATGCTAATCTATTCTGTGGGTAGTCAATAGGTGGATATCCCCATTTCTTTCTTCAAGAATTTCGCTTTTTTAGTTTTGGTATCAAACTGAATAATGACAATTGTCCGATTCTTCTTTGCCTCTTTATCTATTATCAATTGACCTCCGTGAAGTTCTATCCTTTTCTGGAAAGGCAATAAAGAATTATTGGATTTTATATGAAGATCGTTTATAAAAGTGATCTGTCGAAATATTTCTATTTTTACCTGCAATGTGGATTCATCATCATTTATTTCAATAGAAATATTTTTTGAAGATGGGGAAGCTTTGACTTTCTCAAATATAGCCACGATGGAACGATAAATCGTAATTTCAATATCTTTATCGATTTTCAACTCATTTTTGTTACTATTAAATACTATGTTGAGATCGGAAGTTGTTTTTAAATTATCAATGTGTTGTTCTAATGAGGCAATTAGACCATATTTCATCATTGACCTAGGCATCAAATCCTTAGAAAGCTTTCTGGCATTTTCTAAACTTTGATAGATATACTCCTTAATTAATGATAGGCTACTCTTTAAAGACTCATCATCACTCTCTTTGAATTTTGATTCCACCGCTCGTATATGGAAAGATAAGCCGAAAAGTGTTTGAGCTAATCCCTCATGAAGGTCTTCCGCAAAATAATCCCGGTCTTCTTCCTGGGAAAATATGATAGCATTGATGACTTCTCGCTCGATACTCTTTCGCTGGTTTATCTCTTTAAAATTTCGGTAGAGAAAGTATAAAACCCCCATTGACAGAATGATGCATATAATCAGTATTAGCAAAGCAGACTTGGGAAATGAGTTTAAATAAGATTGAGTGGGAGTACTAAGTATTAGCCATTCTCTGTCTGCTATCTTAATTTTTTGCTGATAATGTATGCCCTTAGGAATATTGATTGCAGTGTCATCAGGTAAAGGGGGAAAATCTTGCGCTCCTATCTGAGCTAGTAATTGACTACCTTCTTCTGCTGAGATGTCATAAATATTTAAATTACATTCTGAGTTGACCAAATGTCCCAAAGCACTGTTAATTAAATCTTCAATTCTGAATACTCCTGAGAACAATCCAATAAGTTCGGTTTCCTTTTTATGTGGGCAGAAAACTAAAATAGCTTTCTGTGAACTTTTTTCCTGGACAAGAGTGATTCTGGCGGTAGCAACTAAACTATCAAGCGCTATCGATTTTTCAATAGCAGAACGTCTGGTCAGATCAGAAGCAAGATCAAATCCAATCGCTTTTTCATTTCCGATGAATGGTTCTAAATAAAAGACAGGATAATATACTTCACGATTATTGACTGGAACCATTTTTCCATCAAATTTTTCTGTTATGAGAAATTGAGATAAACCGTTATTACGT
>JBLHJZ010000456.1:0-4566 GCA_047619515.1 Saprospiraceae bacterium
TCATTAGGGGAGTGAATATCATCAGTAGCCAGGCCAAATCCCATGAGTACCGATTTCACGTTCAGCACCTCTTCAAACAAAGCGACGATAGGAATACTTCCTCCTGATCGTTGGGGAATAGGTTCTTTTTTAAAGGTTTTTTCAAGCGCCATATGTGCGGCTTTATATTCTACGGAGTTCGTTGGTGTGACAGCGGGCTGGCCACCATGATGTGGATGTACTTTTACGGTAACTCCTTCCGGCGCGATACTTTTGAAATGAGCAGTAAATAATTTAGTGATTTTCACTGGATCCTGCCCCGGTACGAGGCGCATACTGATCTTTGCAAAGGCTTTAGACGGCAAAACTGTTTTAGCGCCTTCTCCGATATAACCTCCCCAGATACCATTCACATCCAGTGTCGGGCGGATGGATGTTCTTTCCAGGGTAGTATATCCTTTTTCACCATAAATATCTTTGATCTTTAGCTCTTTCTTATAGGCGTCGAGGCTGAAAGGAGCCTGGTTCATAGCTTTTCGCTCTGTTTTGGAAACGATTTCCACCTCATCATAAAACCCGGGGATGGTGATTTTGTTATTTTTATCATGCAAAGAAGCAATCATTTTACTCAGAACATTGATCGGGTTAGCTACAGCGCCGCCATAGACACCGGAGTGTAAATCCCGGTTAGGGCCCGTGACTTCTACTTCAATATAACTCAGCCCTCTCAGACCTGTAGTAATAGAAGGCACTTTATTGGCAATGATGGAAGTATCCGAAATCAATACGACATCACAGGCTAGTTTCTTTTTATTTTTTTTACAAAAAGGACCTAAATTATTGGAGCCGACTTCTTCCTCCCCCTCGATCATAAACTTGACATTGCAGGGCAGCGACTTTGTCTTATTCATGGCTTCAAAAGCTTTTACATGCATATACATCTGGCCTTTATCGTCGCAGGATCCTCTGGCGAAAATGGCTCCCTGTGGATGATGTTTTGTCTTTTTGATGACTGGCTCAAAAGGAGGAGAGTCCCAAAGCTCTAAAGGATCCGGTGGTTGTACATCATAATGGCCGTATACCAAAATAGTAGGGAGATCTTTACCTACTATTTTATCAGCATAGACGATAGGATAGCCTTTTGTCAGACAGATTTCTACATTATCTGCACCTGCATTCTTCAACGCTTTGGCTACTGCCTTTGCGGTATTATTGACATCATTCTTATAAGCGGGGTCGGCGCTGATCGACGGAATGCGAAGCAGATCTAATAATTCCTCCAGATATCTTTCTTTATTGGCTTTATGGTATTCCTGAACTTTTTGCATGGATTATTTGGTTTATGTTTTTTTATATAAAATTAGCTGCAAATATAATAGACTTTTTGGGAATAATGAGGGATTAGTCATGGCATTCTCAAGAAGAGCTTAGCTCACAAAAGGTGATCGCTTTGCTTGTGAGGAAGTGATCGGCTACGTCTTGTGGAATCGCTTCGAAGAGACCTCACAAGACCATAGGTCGACCACAGGGGCATAGCCCAATCACAAGCGAAGCGATCACCACTTTTATTTCATGGAGTTCAAGTTAATTTTACAATTGCCCTGGGGGTTAGTGTATCGGTTTATCGGTGGCGCCCTCACCTCTCTCCCCTTACCCCTGATCAAAAGAGGTGTCCAAGGAAATCAACTATTCCCGGTTTCCAGTCTTTGTTGCCAATAGCCTTGACCATCAGGCACTCATCGATCCGGCGGTGTGCTACTCCCAATGTTTGATTACCGTTGATCATCAACCATCGGCAGGTATTTGTCACCAGTTCGAAACCATTTTTTTCGTAGACCTCATGATTTTGAGCGATAAGTACGAGGAAGTCAATATGATGCGTTATCCCCAGAGATTCAAGGTTTTGTAATAAAGTAGAAGCGATATTTTTAGATTGAAAATCATTGACAACACAGAGATCTACCACGCCGAAGATATTCGCAAGCTTTCCGGCTATATTGATGTTCCGATGCTCTATTGCCATATGTCCGATGAGTTGCTCTTCCTTCCATACCAGATAGCGAAAAGTAGGTAGTTGTTTGAAATAAGAGTGTTCCGGATAATAGTCTCCAAAGGTACTGTTCAACAAGGTATTGATCTGAGTGTGTCTTTCTTCACTGATTTGAAACTCTTCGATTCTTTGAATAGAGGGCATGGATACAGGAGTTTTTGGTTTATCGGTTTATGGTTTATCGGTATATCGGTTTATCGGTTTACGGTTTATCGGTTTACCATTCTATTCTTTTTTAAGATGTTTTATCAATAGTTTTTCCAGTTGCTTTTCAGAAATTCTCCATTGTAGTTTTCCATTAAAAGCATAGGATAATTTTCCGCTTTCTTCAGAAACAATAAAGGCTGCTACATCTGTATTTTCAGTGACCCCTACTGCTGCGCGATGTCTTAATCCGGCGCTGTTGGGTAAATCTGGATTAGAAGATAAGGGTAATACTACCCTGGCCGAATGAATTTTATTATCATTAATTACCACAGCACCATCATGCAAAGGGCTATCCTTATTAAACAGACTTTCAATCAAGGGTTGGGTAATATTAGCGTTAAGTACCACGCCAGAGCCGCCAAAAAATTCGAGATTCAGATTACTGGAGGTTAAGATCAGGGCACCTGTCTTTTGCTCGCTCATCCTGAGCATGGCCGATTTGATTGCCTGGACACTTCCCTGTATGTCTTCTTCATTTACAATCAGTGGGCGGTTTAGTAAACGACCCAAAAAATTAGATTGTTGCTTTAAAGTGGTATTCCCCAGGATCAGCAGGAAGCGCCGAACCTCTGGTTGGAAAACGATCAGGAGCATCAATACACCTACACTGACAAACTGTGTGAGAAGCTGACTCAAAAGATCCATTTGTAATAATCGAACCAACCACCATACAATGTACACCAAAATCATCCCGATGAAAATATTGAAGGCAATACTTCCCCGCAATAGTTGGTAAAGTTTGTAGATCAGGTATCCCACGATCAGAATATCCAAAATATCCCAAATCCTTATGGGCAAAAAACCTATTTCAAACCAAGGTATTATCATTTTTATTATTTAGGATTTAGGATTCAGGATTTAAGATTATCAGCAATTTTAAATCCTCAATCCTAAATTTTCATTCCACATTCCTTTTCTCGACTCACAAGCTCACTCGAAAGGACAATTCTCGATTCGCAAGCTAAATCCTTTGATACACTGTATTAAGCTAGGGCCAATACTCGAAAGGACAAATTCCTAATTCCTAATTCCACATTCCACATTCCTCATTTCTCATTCCTCAAGATCGTAGATTATATTTTCGCCAAAGTTATAAAAAGTAAAACTTAAAATATCGGCAGCCTCTTCAATTTTTTTGGAGGTAGGCTTACCCGCACCGTGGCCTGCACTACTTTCGACCCTAATCAGTGAAGGATGGTCACCTATGTGATTCGCCTGTAGTGTTGCCGCAAATTTAAAAGAATGAGCAGGCACCACCCGGTCATCATGGTCGGCGGTGGTGATCATTGTTGCAGGGTATTCAATGGGTTTTACATTATGTATTGGGGAGTAAGCATAGAGGTAATCAAAAGCTTTAGGATCTTCACTCAAGCCATAATCACTTGCCCATGCCCGTCCGATCGTAAACTCCTGATAGCGAAGCATATCCAGTACACCCACCGCCGGTAAAGCAACTTTATACAATTCAGGTCGCTGCGTCATACAAGCACCAACCAGGAGACCGCCATTTGAACGACCATAAATCGCCAGCTTATTGCTGGAAGTATAAGCCTGGTCAACCAGGTATTCTGCGGCAGCATGAAAATCATTAAATACATTTTGCTTCTTCTCTTTCGTACCGTCTTCATGCCATTTTTTTCCAAATTCACCACCTCCACGGATATTGGCAACGGCGAATATGCCATCGTTTTCGAGGATAATCGGAGCAAGGTTCAGTCGGGTAGTATTGAAACCAGGTAAAATACTAATGTCAAAACCACCATATCCATAAAGCAGGGTAGGGCGATTCCCGTCTAATTTTAGTTCTTTTTTATGCGTGATAAACATAGAAACTTTTGTGCCGTCATAACTTTTATACCATACCTGCTTGGTTTCATAAGCCTCTGAGTCGAAATCTATTGCAGGTTGTCTGAAAATATTATTTTCCCCAGTTTCCATATCAATAGCATAAATAGTAGTCGGGCTTTTGAAAGTATCGAAAGCATAGAAAGCGAGGGCTTCCTTTTTCTTACCGCTAAAACCAGCCACCGTTCCGATATCTGGTAAAGTAAGGTCTTTTTCATACTTTCCTTTCTTATCGAAGATACTCACTTTACTGGAAGCATTATGAATATAGTTGGCTACGATTTTTCCACCCAACAGATCCACACCAGCCAGCTTGTCATCGTTTTCAGCAATGATATCTTCCCAGTATCCTTCTTCCGGCCTGGTGGTGCTGATTGCTACCAGTCGGTTATTATCGGCTTTGTAATTGGTGAGAAGGAGTAAACGATCATCCAGATTATTAACAAAAGTATAATCATTGTCAAAATTTTCTACAATAGGTATAA
>JBLHJZ010000457.1:0-4562 GCA_047619515.1 Saprospiraceae bacterium
CCGGATCCGGATAATGCCTGGAGTGATGCAAAACAGCAAATAACCCCTTTCGTTTTTAAGGAACTGATAGATAGTCTGGTACTTCGGGAAGCTACTTCAAGCAATGAAGAATACCTGGAAAATATTGAGGATTTAAGACACCAGATTGATTTGATTGATAACGAATTATTGGACTTGCTGGGAAAAAGAATGGAGCTTGCTGACAATATCGGATTGTATAAAAAACGAAATAATATTGCTATTCTTCAACCTGCTCGCTGGATCGAAATACTCGAAGCTGCCGCTGCAAAAGGGAAGAAAAAAGGCCTCGGAGAAGAGTTTATTGGTAAGATTTTAAAAGCAATTCACCAGGAGTCGATCAATCACCAGGAGGAGGTGATGAACAGGCCAGAGGTAAATATAGAGGTGAAAGGCGAGCGAGGTGAGGGGTAAAGAGTGAAATAGATACTACTGGACATTTTAAGGACACAGAAAACACAGAGGATACACAGAGACTTCGACGTGAGCTCAGCCGAAAGTTCGCAAAGGTTTGAAAATCAATAAAATAATCCTCTGTGTACTTTGTGTCTTCTTTGTGAACTTTGTGTCCAAAATAACGCTGTCAATTTATTCATACTTCATTCCTTAGATCAATAATTCTAATTCGATTTCTCTTTATAATACTTCAAAATCTCTTCCTCTGCTCCCCAGCTACAACCAGGTATACCGGCATCGGTAGTGAAAAAGATAAGCAAATCCTGCTCTTCTATTTTTTCGATATTATCTTTAATGGTACCAGGCTTATAATTCTTGTCTTTTTGATTTACAACACTTTGGTTATAATAAAAGAAAGTAGCACTTTCATCGAAAAAATGTTGCGGAATCTCATAAGTGCGCAAAGTGCCGTAATAACTATCCCCAACTACCCAAACCTTTGGCCGGTATTTATCTTTAAGCGAAGCTTCATCCACGACGAAATTCCGGTAAGCAAAAGTGTCTTTTATTTCAGTCCAATATAAATTTAGAGATTTGAAAATTCCTCCTTCGGTATAGAAAGTTGGTTCATAAGCTACTTCAACAGGGCTCGTCACATAAGCAGGAAGACCTTTATCTAATTGGTTTTCAATAACTTGCACCAGTGTGTCCGTGACAAAAGAAATAGCATAAAAACTCCAATGAATATTACCTTTTGTATATAGAGGATAAGTAGCCGTATCCTTCATATCAGAAAGATATTGATTAAGATCAAGGAAGGGGATGGACGATTTTTTTAATTGTTCAGTAAAAGCTTCGTAATTATTTTTTCCTTTTTTGATAGGCAGATATTTTTCAGGAATATTTTCAGGCATAAAACTGGCTTTACCCGCAGCAATAACGAAAAGCATTTCAATACCATGTGCCTTTAAGGTATCCGTAAGTTCCTGGAGTTTTTCTACCTTTTCAACATAGTGTGCATCCCCCTGAAAATTCGTCCCCAAATGCGCCTTAATATATCTTCGTTCAAAGTAAAAATCATTTCTGCCACGTTCAACACCATTGGCATTTAGTTTATCAAATAAGCTAAATTTTAATTGATTATTGAGCCGTATTAAAAAATGCCTTGCCTGCAATTTATCTTGAGAATAAGCTTCCGCATATTTTTGCCAACTTCCATCCAGCCAGGTATTTACATCCAGGGTTACCTTCTTGGGCGGTGCTTTATAACCCTTTAGCTTATAGGTGATTGTTCCTTCGAAAAGCTGGAAGAATAATGGAAAAATCAGTATCGCCATTATAAGACAGAAAAGAAGATTTTTTATAGTTGCTTTTGACATGATTTAAAATCTAAAATAAATAAAAGGATTAAAGCTACTGACTTCCACCTCGGTAATACATAGCGTAAGTAAAACTATTGTCGCCAGTATTTTTAGTAATAATCCTTTGAAATAAATAGTATTATAAACGCTGGCCAGTTTTTTTTCAAGCCTAAAAAAAGCAGGTGTTATTACAAAGATCGAAGCTATAAAGAAGATAGCCCAAAAATGGTTTGAAAAAGTAAGCACACTTGTTTTTATTGAAAATAAAGCAGTATAATAATCAATGGCCATAGAATAAGTTTCGGCTCGAAAAATCACCCATCCCAAAAGGATAAAGAAAAAAGTAATAGTCAAGGACAAGAATGATCCAATGTTGTCTAGTATATTTTTTAAAAAGAGTCGATCCAGTATTAAAAACAGACCATGAAACACTCCCCATAATACAAAAGTCCAAGCCGCTCCGTGCCATAAACCGGAGATTAAAAACACCAGACATAAATTCACGTACGTCCGGCTTTGGCTGATGTGGTTGCCTCCCAGCGGAATATACAAATAATCCCTCATCCAATTGCTGAGTGTGATATGCCATCTTCTCCAAAATTCAGTGATGCTTCGAGAAATATAAGGGAAATTGAAATTTTCCGGAAAGCGAAAACCAAGCATTAAACCAATACCGATTGCCATATCAGAGTAGCCTGAAAAATCATAGTAAATCTGGAAAGCATAAGCTATGATAACGATCCAGGCATCTGTCGCACCTAGTTCGGATATAGAGCTTCCAAAGACCTGGTCAACCTGCTCGCCCAGGGTATTTGCAATCAGTAATTTTTTGGAAAGTCCTATGGTGAAACGAAAAATTCCATTCAATTTATTATCAATAGTATGGGCATTCCTTCGTTCTTTGATTTGACTGGCAATTTCGTTGAATCTTACAATAGGGCCCGCTATAAGCTGTGGGAAAAGCAAAATATATAACGCATAATCAGACAGTTTTTTCAATGGCTGATCTTTGCCGACGTACACATCAATGATATAACTCAACTTTTGGAAGGTGAAAAAAGAGATGCCGATAGGCAAAATAATCTCGATCCAACTTACAGATTCAATCCCTAAACTATGAGCAATAGTATTTACATTCTCTATAAAAAAATTAGCGTATTTAAAATAAACCAGCAGACCAACATTGAGTAGGACAGACATTGCCAATAGTCGCTTTTTTTTCTTTCGATCTACACTTTTGAATATTTGGTTTCCCAGATAAAAATCAATGATAATGGAAAGGATTAAAATAAATCCAAACATAGGTGATCCCCATAAATAGAAAAGCAAGCTGGCAAGTAGCGCTGTTTTGTTCTTATGAGAAAAAGGGGTAATGAAATAAGCTAATAGGAATATTGGGAGGAAATAAAACAAAAATATTGAACTGCTGAATACCATTGCCGAAAGGTAGAACCAAAGTTTATCATAACAAAACTATTCTTTTTAAATTTTCAACAGATGGATTTAGTCTCATCAATGAAAATAAAGATGTAAAAGGGTTTGATGGAAAGTTTCTACATTTTTATCAAAAAAAAGTAGACCCTCTGCTTGTTTTTTAATTTTAATGTAGTATTTTGACAACATTAGACTTTATTCCAAAAGTTTTTGTAAGTCAGAGCGGAACGAACGCCTAATACCGAAAACCGAATAAAGTGTATTATAGCAATACTTCATTCATTTTTAATTTTTTCAATCATTCAATAACAACATGGGACTATTAGACTTTTTTTTAGACGAATTTATCGAAGTCATTGATTGGGTAGAAAAAGACAAAGATACCGTGCTTTGGAAATTCCCCGACAAAGATGCGAATATAAAATACGGCGCCAGCCTGACCGTTCGGGAATCTCAAGCGGCTTTGTTCCTCGACGAAGGACGATTTGCCGATATTTATGATCCGGGCAGGTATGAGTTGAACACTCAGAATATGCCGGTGATGACTTCCCTTAAAAACTGGGACAAAGCATTCAAATCTCCCTTTAAATGCGATGTTTATTACCTCAGTACCAAAACTTTTACAGATCTGAAATGGGGTACTCCCAATCCGATTATTCTTCGGGATCCGGAATTTAAGCAAGTTAGAGTAAAAGCTTTCGGCACTTATTTTATAAAAATAAAAGATGCTGAAAAATTCTTTACCCAATTTGCCGGCACCAAATCAATCCTGAAAATCCAGGAGATTGAAGATGCCATGCGGGACATTGTTTCTCCAAAATTTGCTGAAGCTGTTGCTGAATCGGGTGTTTCCGTAATGGATATGGTCGCTAATTACACAGAGATCGGTGAAAAAGTGGCGCCATTTCTTCAAGCTGATCTGGATCCTTTTGGGATTGAGTTGGTTAAATTTCAAATCACCTCGACTTCCCTGCCTAAGGAAGTAGAAGCGTTTTATGATAAGATGACCAATATGAATATGGTAGATGATATGAACAAATTTACCCAATTCACTACTGCAAATGCGATGGAGAAAGCAGCTGAAAATCCTGGCGGTGGAGCTAGTGAAGGCATCGGAATGGGAATGGGTTTCGGAATGGCTAATCAGATGATGAACCAACAGCAGCAACAGAACCAAAACGCAAATAAAAATGCGCCGGATGCCAAGCCACAATCCAAAGAGGATATCATGGATACGCTAAAGCAGCTTGGAGGATTAAAGGAAGCAGGAGTGCTGACCCAGGAAGAGTTTGACTCGAAGAAAAAAGAATTATTAAGCAGACTTTAATGCAGAGGTGAGGAGTCAGGGGTGAG
>JBLHJZ010000458.1:0-4550 GCA_047619515.1 Saprospiraceae bacterium
GAAGCCCGAAAAAAAGAAGAGACCTACTTCAAGCAAACCAAAAAAGAGATCAATATCATCTCCCAATCAGCATCGATGATTATGTACACCAGGAATGGGATAGCCCGAATAAGTCATACATCACCAATATGTATATCGAAGATTTTTCCAACGGGGAAAAGGACCATGAATTTGAGCTGCGGCTGAACAAATTGGTCGAGGCGCTAAAAGCAGACCGGAGAGGAGATACTCCTTATTCTTTACTTTGAGGATTCGAGGCGCTGAAAGTGGAGCCACAACTTTGCCTTTAAAAGACTGTTTCCTATTTGACCAGCCAGTAATTTTTGCTAAATTTGCTGGCTTGAATAGAGATTACTTAGAAATGCAGTATAAATCACCGACAACATCATAATTAAGCCGATCTATGAGTAATATTGAAGAAGCTTTAGAACATAGAATATTAACCTTATTTGGCCCCATGGGTACCAGTATCCAGAATTATAAGCTAAATGAAGCGGAATATAGAGGAGAACGATTCAAGGATCATCCCTGCGACTTAAAAGGAAATAACGACCTGTTGACCCTGACCCAGCCGGAGATCATCAAAGAAATTTATAAGGGAGTATTCGATGCCGGGGCAGATATCGTCGTGACGAATACCTTTAATTCGACCAGTATATCTATGGCGGATTATCAAATGGAAGAGCTGGTATATGAACTCAATTTTCAGGCAGCTAAAAACGGAAAGGAAGCCATAGAAGAATATTTTGCCAATCATCCGGAGAGGCGGAGGTTCCTTGGTGGGTCTGTTGGCCCTACTAATAAGACCGCATCCATGTCGCCTGATGTAAATGATCCGGGCTATAGAGTAGTTTCTTTCGATCAGATTTACGAGGCTTATTATGAGCAGGTAAGTGGTTTGGTGGAAGGTGGTGTGGATTTTATATTGATCGAAACTATTTTCGATACGCTCAATGCAAAGGCAGCGCTCAAAGCGACCAAGGACTATATGAGAAATACTAAGGTAGAGCGGCCTGTTCTTATCTCCGGGACGATCACGGATGCTAGTGGCAGAACTCTCTCCGGGCAAACGCCGGAAGCGTTTTTATATTCTTTATCTCATGAGCCCTTAATGGCTATAGGATTCAATTGTGCGTTGGGCGCTCAGCAAATGCTTCCCTTTATCCAGGTATTGGCCAAAGAATCTCCTTACCGGGTAAGCGTACATCCTAATGCCGGACTGCCCAACGAGTTTGGAGAATACGATGAGACCCCGCAGCAAATGGCAGATATCCTGGAGGACTTTATGAAAAGCGGTCTGGTGAATATTGTCGGTGGCTGTTGTGGTACTACGGTCGAACATATCAGGATCATTTCAGAAGTCGCTAAAAAATATAAACCACGGCCACGCTTAAAGCAAAAACAGGTAACCAAGCTAAGCGGTCTGGAACCTTTAAAAATTAATGAATACACCAATTTTGTCAATATTGGAGAAAGGACGAATATCACAGGATCGACTAAGTTTGCCAGTCTTATCCGTGCGGAAAACTATGACGAAGCTTTAGTGATCGCGAGAAAGCAAGTGGAGAATGGTGCCCAGATTATTGATATCAATATGGATGAAGGGATGATCGATTCTGCGGCGGTGATGAAACGCTTTTTAAATCTGGTAGCTTCCGAACCTGATATTTCTAAAGTCCCGATCATGATTGATTCTTCCAAATGGTCGGTCATAGAAGAAGGATTAAAATGTGTACAGGGCAAATGTATTGTAAACTCGATTTCGTTAAAAGAAGGAGAAGAAAAATTTAAGGAATATGCGCTGAAGGTACGCTCTTATGGCGCCTCCGTTATCATAATGGCTTTCGATGAAGAAGGCCAGGCAAGTTCCTATGAAAGGAAAATTGAGATTTGTAAACGTTCCTATGATATATTGGTCAACGACGTAGGCTTCCCTCCGGAAGACATCATTTTTGATCCCAATATATTGACGATAGCGACGGGTATAGAAGAACATAATAATTATGCGGTTGACTTTTTTAATGCCACTAAATGGATAAAAGAGAATTTACCTTTTGTCAAGGTGAGTGGGGGAGTGAGCAATGTTTCCTTTTCTTTCCGTGGGAATAATTATGTGAGAGAGGCTATTCATTCCGTCTTTTTATACTATGCCATACAACATGGAATGGATATGGGGATCGTCAATGCGGGTGTGATACCGGTATATGATCAAATTCCCGAATTGCTCTTAGAGCATATTGAAGATATCATATTGAATCGCCGGGAGGATGCGACCGAAAGAATGGTGGACTATGCGGAAACACTGAAAAACAAAGGTAAAGTAATAGACGATAGCGAACGCTTAGCCTGGCGAAATGGTACGGTAGAAGAACGATTGACGCAGGCCTTAGTAAAAGGAGTTGCTGATTATGTTATTGATGATGTTGAAGAAGCCAGAGCGGCGATGGACAGCCCGCTGAATGTGATTGAAGGGCCACTGATGGATGGGATGAATGTGGTAGGTGATTTGTTCGGTGAAGGGAAAATGTTTTTGCCACAAGTGGTAAAGAGTGCGCGGGTGATGAAAAAAGCGGTTTCCTATTTACTGCCTTTTATTGAAGAAGAAAAGAAGCAATTAATTTTAGAAGGAAAATTGCAGCAAAATGCCAACTCCGGGAAGATTCTATTGGCCACGGTTAAAGGAGATGTTCACGATATTGGGAAAAATATTGTGAGTGTAGTATTGAGTTGTAACAACTATGAGATTATCGACCTGGGCGTTATGACATCCTGTAGTAAAATTTTAGAAACTGCTGTAAAAGAGAAGGTTGATATAATCGGCTTAAGCGGTTTGATTACGCCTTCGCTGGACGAAATGGTTTTTGTAGCGCAAGAGATGGAGCGACTAGGATTTAAAGTTCCTTTATTGATTGGTGGAGCAACGACTTCCAGGATTCATACGGCTGTGAAAATTGATCCCTGTTATAGTGGTTCGGTGATCCATGTGTTAGATGCTTCGAAAAGCGTACCGGTAGCTAATCGCCTGATCAATAAGGAAACCAATACGGCCTTTAAGCAATCCCAAAAAGAAGAATATACCAAAATGCGGTCTGATTATTTCGGCAGACAAAAGAAAAAGAAATACATCGGTATAGAAAAGGCCAGGGCAAATAAATTTCAAATAGACTGGGCTAACACAACGATCACTGAGCCAACCTTTATAGGTAATAAATTTTATGAAAACTATCCCCTGGATGAATTAGCTCAATTTATTGATTGGACCCCGTTTTTCCGCACCTGGGAATTGCATGGAAAGTATCCTGATATCCTTACGGATAAAATCGTAGGTATAGAAGCAACGAAACTGTTTAATGATGCCAAGAAGATGTTGCAGGAAGTAATCGATAATAAAATGCTGGAAGCCAGGGCAGTGGTAGGAATGTATCCGGCGATAAGAAAAGGAGCGGATGATATCTTATTATTCGAAGATAAAGAAAGAACGAAAGAGAAATGTGTATTCCATACTTTACGCCAGCAAAACTTAAAAAGCAAAGGGAATCCAAATATTGCTTTGGCAGATTTTATAGCGCCTCCTGAAAGCGGCCTTAATGATTATTTTGGCGGTTTTACCGTAAGCATCTTTGGTGTCGATAAAATAGCCAAAGTATACGAAGCGGATCATGATGACTATAATAGCATCATGATTAAAGCGATCGGAGATCGTTTCGCAGAAGCGTTCGCAGAATGCCTGCATGAAAAAGTACGCCTGGAATTATGGGGCCATGCAAAAGACGAAAAGCTGAACAAAGTGGATTTGATCAGTGAAAAATATGCGGGTATCCGACCTGCCCCCGGTTATCCCGCCTGCCCGGATCATACCGAAAAAGGATTATTGTTTGAGATCCTGGAGGTAGAAACAAAAGTCGGCTCTGAGTTGACCGAAAGTTATGCGATGTACCCGGCTTCTTCTGTCAGCGGCTTTTACTTTGCGCATCCGCAATCCAAGTATTTTGGCCTAGGTAAAATAGAAGAGGATCAGGTGATTGATTATGCGGAGCGGAAGGGTTTTAGTTCGGAAGAGGTGGAGAGGTGGCTGGCGCCTAATTTGGCTTATGATAAGGTGGGGAGTGAGGGGTAATTTTAAATTCGACCTGTACAGATAATGTAATGTATTTATAATGCGACTTCAAAGAAATCGAATTATTATCTATTATCTGTACAGCTCGAATAATCGCTCAAATTCATCGAAACTTGATTTGTTGGCTACTTTAAAATCGGTCAGCATCTAATTTACGATGTACTTAAGACAGCTGTCTAAGCTTCTCCACCACCATCTCAGCGCTAATGTCTCTTTATGGGCTCCAAACTATCTCATTCCCAACCATGTTTCTTTACTCCCCCCTATAATACCGCATACCAACATTCGCCCAATTATTATGATCAAAAAGTGTTGCATTATCCCAATGGGAACCCTGTGCCCATTGCGTAGAACAAGTCGTGGAAACCCAGGCAGGTTCCCAATAAATCAAGCCTTCTCCTCCTCCTTCACTAATCTTTTGCTCTAAGGCTTT
>JBLHJZ010000459.1:0-4550 GCA_047619515.1 Saprospiraceae bacterium
CAGATAAGGCATTAAAAGGGGCAATTTCAGGGAAGATCATTTTCAGATAAGGCGTCACTATGGTCAAGGCAAAAAATCCATAAACGACTGTCGGTACAGCGGCCAATATTTCGAGCATTGGTTTGACGTAAGTCCGGAAACTCTTCGGAGCATATTCGCTGAGGTAAATCGCAATGGTCAATCCGATCGGAAGGGCGACGGAGATGGCAATAAAAGTGGTCAGCATCGTTCCACTGAGTAGTGAAATAATCCCATAATTTTTTTTGGTAAAAAGGGGTGTCCATTCGGGATTGGTCAAAAACTCAATAATGGAAACATCTTTAAAAAAAACAAGGGATTGAGAAAGCAGCACCCATATAATACCAATGGTGGTGAGTATAGTGATCAAGGCACTAAAAGCCAGGCCTCCCTCAATTATTTTCTCTTTTATTTTCATGTATGCTTGAATTACAAAAAGAACCAATACCTGACTTTTGTCAGTTATTGGCTCTTCAAAAAGATTTATATTTTCTGCTTTCTTTCTTTCACGATGTTACTTTACGCCATTAGCTGTTAAAAAAGCTTTGAACTTCGCTTTTTGAGCATCGTATTCCGCAGTAGGAAGCGGAATGTATCCAACATCCGGTACTAATACAGCTGCATTATCAAGGTAGAATTCAACGAATTTTACTAGCGAAGGATCAGATACCGCTTTACTACTTACGTAAATATAGATTGGACGAGCCAGTGGGCTGTAAGAACCATCTTTGACTGTTTGCATCGTTGGAATAATTGGTCCATTTCCGCTGTCAACGCCTACCAATTTCAACTTATCTTTGTTTTCTTCGAAGTAAGCTAATCCGAAAAAGCCCATAGCATTTTTATCTCCGGCAACTCCTTGTACCAATACGTGGTCATCCTCACTAGGCATATAGTCACCTCGGCTTGAACCACTTTTTCCAACAATTGCTTCCGTAAAATAATCGAATGTTCCGGAAGCAGTTCCTGGACCTAATAGAGATAATTTTGCATCAGGAAAACCTTCCCGAATCTGATTCCAGTTAGTGATCTTTCCCTGAGCATCCGGCTCCCATATTTTCTTTAATTCAGTGGTAGTCAAAGAAGTCGCCCAGGTATTTCCTGGATTCACCACTACTGCCAATCCATCATAAGCAACAGATAATTCAACATAGCTGATCCCGTTTTCTTTACAAGCCGCAGCTTCTGAGTCTTTGATTGAACGGCTGGCATCAGAGATGGAAGTTTCTCCTCTTGAGAATTTTTTGAATCCGCCACCTGTTCCTGAAACACCAATGGTTACTTTTACCTTAGGCGCTTCGGTACGGAATTCTTCCGCAATGGCTTCTGTAATTGGATATACGGTACTTGAACCGTCGACTTTAATGGTTCCGCTAAGCGCTGTCTCAGTTGTAGAACCAGTATCCGTAGCCCCTTCTCCTCCGCAGGCATAAATTAATACCGTAAAGGCTAGAAGAGTGATAATTTGAATTTTTTTCATTATTACTATTATTATTGATTTGATTTGAAATTGTAAAAGTTTCTCACCACTCACCACTCACCACTCACCCCTGATTAAAACTGCATTTCACATTGCATTCTGAATTGCCACTTGCCATCATCTATGCCAGGAAATTCTATTCTTGTAATATCCGTTTGGAATTTCAATTTGTGTCCAACGACATATCTTGAAAGACCAAGGGTGTATTGATTTTCATCACTTATACCAGAAAATACATCGTCATCTGATCTAACCATTGCATAACGACCTGCTATTTCCCAATTACTTTTGAATAAATATCCAGCCTGGAAACTAAAAGCTGTACCTGTATTATATTTTTTTGAAATATTACTTATTTGTTTATCGGCACTCTTTGTTCCGAATTCTGTCATCACAGAAACGCCATTATATTTGAAGATCGCATCTGCAAAAAATGTCATTAAAGAATTTTCCACATAGTTGCCTAAAGAATCTTCCACAAAGCTCCCGAGTTGACCGCCTTGTCTAACCGCACCATCATTATAGTCAAACGTTACCCCAATCGCCACTTTAGGTTTATCTTCTCTTTTTAGGTCAGAAGAGTCATAATCACCTTTGCTTTTAAATTCGCCTGTTGGTAAAAAGTCGACACGGGCAGTGTAATCATAACCTCCAAAGTTATTAGAAGTAATATTCCTGCCTTCTCCTTGAGAAATAGCAAAGGAAGATTTTATAATAGTATTTCCTGCTTTGAATTTACCCCGTACCTGAAGCCCCGCATCTCGGTCAATATTGAGTTCACTATTCACAAGTGAACGGTCCACAAATTGAAGGTTAGCGGAAGAAATAACCCTTTCTCTATTACCGGGAAGTTTGGTCTGACCTGCCCAAAGTGTCCAGTTTTTTGAGAATTTCCATTTTAAGACAGCATCTAGAATCAGCCTGGAAGCATCTCTTCCGTTACCATCTTCCTTGTCAATACTAATATCACGATTTGATAAACCAATTTCTGCTTTGTACTCTACGTTGGGACTATACGCATAGCCACCAAACTTTAATCGAGCTCGTCGAACCAAAAAACTTGAGGAATATTGTTCACCATCAGCCTTACTTTCATCGATTGTAGCTGTGAATAAAGTCTGAAAACGAAAGTCAAAATTCATAGTGAAGCTGGAATCTTTGGGCATATATTTTACACCCTTACCAAACTGCGCCGAGGCAGTGGCTGCAACACTTAACAATATAAACACTGTAACTACTTGAGTAAGAAATTTTTTCATTTTGGACATGATTTTTAAATTCGGTGCAAATATAGATTTCTAATGTTAACTCAAGGTTAAGTTTTGATTAAGTTCGAAATATTTAGTGTTTTTTAAAAAACAAAGAGAAAGACAAGCAAATCATGTCCAAATGAATACTTGTCTTTTCTCTTTTTATCTAGCTAGAATTCAAATTTGAAGTGCGAAGTTAACTTTCATATGTAAACTGAAGGTTAAGAGGAGGGTAAGTTGGAGTTAATTGGGTAAAAGGCTACGCATAGCCACCTTTTCTGCCCTTTCCACCCTTTCTTACCTTTGTGTACCCTTCCCCACCTTCCTTAAATTATTTTATCTTTGCACCATAATTTTAAAAACAAAGAAATAGCATGAATTGGAACCAGTTTAAAACACAACTTCAAGAAAATCCGGATTTGAGATTACAGTTTGAATATCAAGCTGATACCTGGGTAGATGCTTCCTATCATTTGACGGAGATTAAGCAAGCCCAGATTGTTTCCGTGGATTGTGGCGGTAAAATGAATTCCTGGACAGAAGTGGTACTTCAGCTTTGGGTACCGGAAGGTGGAGGTAGTGAATCAGCAATGCAGGTCGCAAAAGCGATGAATATAATAGATCAGGTTGAAAATGCACTTCCAATACATCCTAATGGCATAGTGAAGATCGAATTTGGTGATCAAAATTTTGAGACAAGACAGATGCTTCCGGCAAGCCTGGAAATCATGGAAGGTAATCTCATTATAAAGCTGCACGCTGATAAAACGCAGTGTAAAGCTATCGACCGAGGGGAAACTTGCGGTACGCCTGAAAAGAAAAAAGTTAGTTTGATCGGTTTGCCAATTGCAGGTGAGGCTTGTGATCCTGGCTCAGGGTGCTGCTAGTACCGAAGACTTTAGTCTGTAATTAGGAAAGGCACCAGCCATTAATCAGCAGCAATTTAAGAATAATAAAACTTAGATTTTCAATGAAAAACATACTAGTCCTCTGCACCGGGAACTCCTGTCGAAGCCAACTCGCTCACGGTTATTTAGAAAAATTGGTCGAAGGTAAAGCCAATATATATAGTGCAGGAATTGAAACCCATGGTGTCAATCCAAGAGCAATCAAAGTGATGGCACAAGAAGGTATTGATATTTCCGGGCATACTTCCAATCTTGTCGATGAATATAATGACGTAGATTTTGATTATGTCATCACGGTCTGTGATCATGCTAAGGAGCGTTGCCCGGTTTTCCCAACGAAAGCCTATACTTTTCATCAAAACTTTCCGGATCCGGCGAAATCTACCGGAACAGAAGAGGAAATCATGGAATCATTCAGGAATGTACGGGAGCAGGTGAAATTGTATTGTACTCAGTTTGTACAGGCTTACCTTTTATCTTAGCTCACCAAAGCTTATTGCTTTACCTCGATAATACCACTCATTGTCTTAGGCGGGACAGCAGATATTAGCTATTCTGTTTAACATTACGGGATTAGAAACGTTTGAGCATTTGACGTTTTCAATAATAAAATAATTTAAAATAAATATGTCCTATTTAGAAACGACACACAATGTCTATAAAAAAGCAGCAGAGACACCAGATGTGGGACTATGTTGTACAACGACGCCGGTTTGGCAATTGCCAGGGCTGGCAATGCCAGGTATTATGTTGCAAATGAACTATGGTTGTGGAAGTACTGTCCATCCGAGAGATTTGGTCAATAATCCGAAAATTCTTTATGTTGGAGTAGGAGGGGGCATGGAGTTGCTTCAGTTTGCCTATTTCAGCCGACAGGAAAATGGTGTGATCGGA
>JBLHJZ010000460.1:0-4549 GCA_047619515.1 Saprospiraceae bacterium
CTACTACCAGCACCAGGTGAAATTTCCGGAAAACCGAGTAGCGTATTGGTGGCTACATCAATTATAAATAGCTCTTCTCCTTGCCCCTGAACGAAGCCACGAAAGAAAAAATTTCCATCAAAATAATTTAGAAAACCCATACTTGAATACACTCCGCCTGGATTTGTATAAATGATGTTTTCTACGTTTTCAGTAACAGGATCGTATCTCCAAAGATGGCTATCACTCAGCCCGTCATTGGCAAGAAACCATAATTCCCCATCGACCTCAGTGAAAAAATTAGGAGAACTGCTTCCACTCGGATTGATGTCCATTAAAATGTCGATGGTATTGGTTAGAGGATCATAGCGACCCAATTCTGAATCAATGTTTGAAAAATTAGCAGCAAAAAAAGTTGTCCGTTAAATTCAAATAGGTTGGCTGGTCTTCTAATCTCAGCGCCCTGACTATCAATCAATCGTTGTGTACTATTGTCACCCGGATCATGGACGTACATATATGGATCAATGCCGATTCCATCTCTTGCATTGAAATATATTTTGTTGTCAAAAGCGACCACCTCACTAATTAAACTACCCGTTTCAAACGGTCGGACATTGGCAACCAATTCAGCGGTTTCTGAACTAAGGTCAAATTGATACAACTCCGCCCCATTTATTCCATCGTTTGCACTGAAATAGAGGACATTATTCAATTCAGCAATGTAATCAGGATTGGAAGAAGCGGGTTCTTGATTGATGTCCCGTTCGAGTACCAACTCGAGCAAATATATTAGCGGTTGAAAAAACAAATACGAGAAGTAGGGGGAATAACTTCATGGCTTAAGGGATTTTGGTTAATAATTCCTCCCTAAAGATACACTATTTCTTAGGTTTCATGCCAGAGACATTGAATTGTTAGATTTAAAAAAAGGAGCGTAATATTTCAGCGTAGTGTGCTCTGTATCCAAAAAGAAATAGACACAGAGCACACAAAGAAGCACAAAGCGAACGGAGTAGTTATTCCTCCAACACCTTCAACACCAGTTTCCCTTTTTTGTCTCCGGAAAACAATCGCATAAACGTTTCATAAAAATTCTCAATTCCTTCATATACATCCTCGCGGCTTTTGAGTTTTCCCTGCATCATCCAGGTTCCCATTTCCATAGCAGCTTTGGGATAATCTTTAGCATAATCCAATACGACCATTCCCTGCATCGTACCGCGGTTCACTAAGAGCGAAAGGTAATTTTTGGGACCCTGAATATCCTCTCGATTATTGTACTGAGAAATAGCGCCACAAATAACAATTCGCGCATGCATTCTTAATCTTGCCAAAGCAGCGTCGAGTATTTCGCCCCCTACATTATCAAAATAAACATCTATCCCTTTTGGACAAGTTCTTTTTATTCCCTCATTGATATCTTCATTTTTATAATCAATGGCACCATCAAAACCCAATTCATCGATGAGGTATTTTGTTTTTTCCGGACCACCAGCAATTCCGATCACGGTACAACCTTTGATCTTTGCGATTTGACCGACGATACTCCCTACTGCCCCTGCAGCACCGGATATCAAAACGATATCGCCCTCTTTAATTTTTCCCACTTCGAGTATCCCAAAATAAGCGGTCATCCCCGGCATACCAAGCGTACCTATGTAGGTAGGCAATGGTGCTAAGTTTGGATCTACAGGATAATAATTCGAGCCATCTGAAAGAGAGTATTGCTGCACCCCGCCCCAGCCGGAAAGGACATCACCTACTTTATACTTCGGATGATTATTGGCTTTGATTACTTCTCCAATAGATCCAGCTCTCATCACTTCCTCAATGCCTACCGGCGGCAGGTAAGATTTTCTATCATCCATCCAGCCCCGCATCGCAGGATCGAGAGATATATAATGATTTTTAATTAAAATCTGACCGTCACCCACTTCAGGTATCGGATTACTTTCTAATGCCCAGGTATCTGCCTCCGGCATTCCTTCTGGACGCTTTTTTAGTATTACTTGTTTATTCATGATTGTTATTTTTTAAAATCGATTACTTATTCTTATTTGTAAAATACGCAATATAAGCTTTCATCTTTGCCCTTACCTCCGGCTTCCACCAAACCTGTGATGCCTGTTCTAATTCCCTGGCATCATCCGTTGACAAGTTATCCAGCCAGGACTTCCGTAGTTTGGCCTTAGTGTTGATCAGGATTTCGTTATCTGCTTTGAGATAATGCTGCATTTTTTGTTCTGCCTTTTCCAACACTTCTTCAGCAGGACAAACCTCATTCACCAGACCACATTGCAAAGCCTCTTGCGCATTCAATAATTTACCTTCCATAACATAGCGATGTGCATTTCCTTTTCCAATCCAAAACGAATACGCTTCAATAAGGTTGTCAGAGATTTGGATATTCACCGCTACCTCATTGAGACCAATAGAAAATTTTTCACCATCCGCCATAATCCGATAATCTGCCGCGACGGCAAGCACGGTCCCTCCAGCAGGAGAATGTCCTGTGATCGCTGCAACCATGGGCTTTTTAAACCTAGCCATTTCAATATGCATAGCACCAAATGATATAAAAAAGCTTTCCATCTTCGCACTATCATAATCATACAATTCAATCAAATCCAAACCCGCAGAAAAGAAATTCGGAATCCCCGTCAAAATCACTCCCCGCACATTATCATCAGATGCTATCGATCGAAATGTCTCCCGAATCTCCTCCACCATATCGTGATTCAGTGCATTCGCTTTCGCTCGATTCATCTGAACAATAGCATAACCTTCTTTCTTCGTAATATTTAAATACTTCATAAAATTTATTTTATTTCCAATAAATCCAAACCTAAAAAACAATCCCTTCCTAACCGAGTGATAGCGAGCAAAATAATCCCAAACCCGAAGCCCCACTTCGCCAACGGCGACTATCCCTTTCTGCGAAACAGAACTATCACTTTTTGACAAGACGCAGTCGAGTCGAAACTATCCCTGGCCGAAGGCTCTCCTACAAAGAAATACCGCCATCTAATGTTATGGTTTGTCCTGTAATAAACTGTGTTTCCTCCGAAGCAAGCCAGACAACCGCCTCTGCAATCTCTTCTGCTTCTCCAAATCGTTTCATAGGAACCATGTTTTTTAAAACATCCCTCATTTCAGGCTTTTGCGCAAATAATTGATCCAACAAAGCCGACTCCGTATACCCAGGGCATACCGCATTGACCCGAATATTTTTAGAAGCATATTCCATTGCTGCAGACTTAGTCATACCGACGACTGCAAACTTACTGGCACTATAAGATAGGTTTTTTCCGGAAGCTTTGAGCCCGGCAAGTGACGCAATATTAACAATATTACCAGAACCCTGTTTCAACATTTGCTGCAAAGCTAATTTCATACAATAGAAAACACCAGTCTGATTTACCGCAATCACACGATCCCAATCTTCGAGCGTATGCTCTGCAGTTTTAAGCATCTGCTTGGGGCCAATACCAGCGTTGTTGACGATGACATCGAGACGACCGTATTTTTCAACAGTGGCGTTGATCAGTTTTTCTACTTCTTCGTAATTGGCGACATTAGCCTGCATGGCAATAGCACCCTGGATTTCCGAGGCGACCATTGCTGCATTTTCAAGATTGATATCTGCCAATACTACTTTAGCTCCGTGTGTAGCAAATAGCCGGGCACTTGCCGCTCCAATCCCGGAACCCGCTCCGGTGATGATAACTACTTTGTCTTTTACATTCATATTTTTAACTTAAGCAAGTTTGTAACTTGCGTGTTACTCTTAAGCAAGTTTTTAACTTGCGTTCCAAAGCTTTTAAAAACCCCTTGGGCCTTTAATCTTCAGACTATTATTTACAAAAAATCAATCTCGAATCCGCCAACGCCAACTTCCGCAGATCTGAAGGATAACCTTCCATTTTTATCATCGTTACAAAATCTTGTTTCGTCGCATACTCGACAATCAACACCTTATCCCACTCCAGGCCTTCCGGTCCGATCAATGTAAACTGCGGCGTTCCATAAAAAGTAATCTTCACATTCACCTTCGAAAAGAAAGGCGTAGTGGCTTCCAGATAGGCTTTATAAGTTTCCGCACCGGTCTTCCCGGTCTCTTCGACCCGATCTTTAAATTTTAAAAGATTTAGCATTTTCAATGGCCCGTCGATTGGTAATTCCATAAAGGCTTTGAACTGTTCTCTGGTACCGTCGAGGTATTTTTCTATCATCAGCATAAGTTTTTAAAACCAGTGTATACTTTCAACCCTTCTTAGCGTCTTAACCTCTGCGTTTTCTCCTTTCCTCCGTGGTTATTTTTTAAAACCGCAAAGAAAAGGAGGGATCGCAGAGAGCGTTATTATTGAAAATTGTTTTAACTTATCTTAGTGTCTATCCTCATGACCATTCCCCTTTCAACCATTTTAAACAAAAGTAATCATCTCCTCCTCCAAATGCGGCACTTCATTAAAACTCAATAAATTGAATTCCCCGTTTGAATATAAAAACCGGGAAACAGAAGTATTTCTAACCGCATAATTTAACTCCGCTACTTTAGTCTGGTCTT
>JBLHJZ010000461.1:0-4543 GCA_047619515.1 Saprospiraceae bacterium
TTTTGCGATGCCCATGTTAATCGCTGCATATCGGTTTGGTCGCCAGCCTGTTGCCATCGGTCAGTAGCACTTGACCACATATTCCAGTCGTATCCGAAACCAGTAAATTGAAACCGCTGCTCTTCATTGGCTAAATCGTGACCAGCAGCGAATGTAAATAAGAAACTAAGATCAAAATTATTCCAGGAGAAGGAATTAGAAATTCCACCTGTCCAATTTGGATTTGGATTACCCATAAATTTTTGATCATTTGAATCATAAATATTAGTGACTTCTCCAAATTGATTGATGAATAATTCATCACCACCCTTAACCTGAATTTCTTTAGCATTTCCGGATTCCGGGTCGGTAACATTCAGTATCATATCATCGGATGCAATACCCGCCCATTCTACGAGGAATCTGGCGCCAACGGGTTGTCCGAGGCCAACAGCTCCTAACCCGAATGCTTCTCCGGGGATTGAGTTAAGTCCCCCCAAATCGGTAACTTTATTGGCATTATAGCCCAGGTTGAGCGTAGTGACCCATTTAAATTTCTTAGTTGATAAATTGTGAGAAGTCAAGGAAAGATCTACCCCCTTGTTTTCCAGGGAGCCAACATTACTGGTTGCCCTGTTTACTCCTGACAAACTAGATACCAAAATCTCCGTCAATAAATCTGAGGTTTGTTTTAAATATACATCTACTCCTCCTTCAATTCTGCCATCCCATAGACCAAAATCCAACCCAAAGTCATATTGTTTAGTAGATTCCCAACTCAAGCTATTATTATCGATTTCATCAACGATAATTCCAGGCCGATCCACGTAGTTACTGGTGGTATAAGAGCCAAAATATTCAAAGTTTCCGATTTCTGCATTTCCGGTTATGCCAAAGGTTGCCCGTAGTTTTAAGAAGCTCAAAAAATTTGATTCGCTCAGGAAGTCTTCTTCTGAAAGAATCCAACCCAAAGAAACAGCAGGAAATGTACCCCACCTATTTCCTTTTCCAAAACGAGAAGAACCATCTCTTCGGATACTTGCCGAAAACAGGTATTTATCTTTAAAGCGATAATTTAACCTGCTGAGGACAGAAAGGAAACTAAAGTGAGTTGTTGCAATGGTAGCTGTTCGTGTTGCAGCATTTTCCGGGTTTTTTAAAGACGGATTTGGAAAATCCTCCCCATTAATGATGTTTGAAAAATAATCATTTTTGGTGGCATTCATTCCTACCAAAACATCAAATGCATGATCCCCAATGACATTGGAATAAGAAAGGGTGTTGTTTGTATTCCAGTTGATACTTTCTGACAAGACCGAGGTTGCAATCGCGTGCGGTGCTTCGATAATGGCAGAACGATAATAAAATTCTTTTTTATAAATATTATTAATACCAAACTCTGATCTTAAAGTAAAGCGATCGAGGATTTTTAATTGGGCATATATATTTCCAAGAATAGAAGTTCCTTTTTGATTCATCTCTGTATTTGCCAATTCTGCAACTACATTATTGCCACTCTGCGGATTGAAATAAGTACCATCAGCATTAAATACCGGATAATAAGGTAAAGCCTGACTCTGAGCAGTGCCTAATCCTCCAGCCCAGGAAATGGGAATAATATCACTGTCGGTGACCGTATAAGCCATTCTGGCTCCCAGGGATAAATTCTCGGTTGGCTTATGATCCAGGTTCACTCTTCCATTATAGCGTTTAAAATTATTCCCAACAAAGATTCCTTTTTCATCCCGGTAGGTTCCACCAATATAAAATACGGTCTTGTCATTTCCCCCTGAGGCCGCCAGGTTCATTTCCCGGAAAAAGCCTTTTTGTAAAGCATGATCTATCCAATCTGTATTCGTGTTTTGAGCAGTCTCCCTACTTAGACCTGGAGGAAGTACTCTCCCCCAAAAATCTTCATAGTTATCGTCAATTTTATATTCATTATCATTAATCGGATCATTATCAGAAATCGCATCATAATAAGAATTGGTATAGGCTTCCTGTGCCAGAGAAAGATAAGTTGGACTGTCAAGCATTGTTACTCTATTGGTTTCTTTGGAAAATCCGTTTTGAAAACCAACATCGAATTTTGTTTTACCTTCCTTCCCTCTTTTTGTAGTAATCAAGACTACACCATTGGCGCCTCTGGAACCATAGATCGCTGCTGCAGAAGCATCTTTTAAAATTTCTATCGATTCGATATCTGCAGGATTGAGTTGGGCCAGCGCATTGGATTCATGCGCCGTAGCCAATTTCCAGGAGCTGGCATTATTATGTGAAAAATTTCCGGAAACTATAGGGATTCCATCCACTACGTATAAAGGTTCACTACTAGCTACGATAGAGGAAGTGCCACGTATACGAACCGAAACCGGCGAGCCAGCCATTGCATCGGAAGAAGTCACCATGACTCCGGCGACACGTCCTTGCAAAGCTCCTTCGACAGTGGTCTGTGCTGAATTTTCTAAATCTTCTCCTTTGACTTTTGATATGGCTCCTGTGGTAAAGCGTTTTTTTTGTGTTCCAAAACCAACGACGATGACTTCATCAAGCGTTTGATAATCAGGAGCCATGGTGATATTGACCTGAGACCTTCCTCCCACTTCGACTTCCTGCGTCTGATAACCAATATAACTAACAAGCAGGATCTCATTTCCAGTAAGAAGGTCAAGTTTATAATTACCATCAATATCGGTAACGGTGCCAGTCGCTGGGTCGCTTTTTAATACTACTGCCGCACCGATCATTGGATCCTCATACTCATCAAGGATTAAACCACGAACGGTAATAACATTAGTTTTCAAGGGACTTAGTTGTTCCTTATTTAATGATTTGGTCACAGGTAAATTCGAAGAGCGCTTGGTCAATAATTCGATCTCATCCCCTTTTAGGGTTGGGACGCTTTCCTTTTCGTTCTCTTTCTTTGGATTTCTTTTAGGCAGCGTTTTAAAAACAACATAGTTTTTCTTACCTACTTTTTTATAATTTAGCGCTGTATCTTTTATCAGAGTTTCTAACTTCTTTTCAAAACCATAACCATTTAGTCTTTCTTTGGGAACGGTATAGGCTTTTAAAATTTCCACATCATAGCTGAAATAGACATCATATTTTTCTGAAAGAGAAGAGAGTGCAGTGGTTAGCGCAATCCGTTCGCTCTTTTGATAACTATTCAGGTTAAATTTTGCTACTAAAGCAACTTCCTGCCCTGAAGACAATGATTGCGTTACGAACATTAATACAATCGCAAAAAGTAAATTTTTCTGCATGGAGGTAAGTTTTAAAATGATTTCAAATTGAATTCGTTGTTTGGCCCATTCGCCTTTTTCTCGTATTCTCTACCGCGAGAAAGGGTCAGTGCCATTTAGGCTATGTTTGTTTGTCAATTCATTTAGGTTTTACAAAGTATTCATTTTTTTAAAAAATAACTATCTGATCCTTATTCTGTTTTACATTAATCTCTTCGGGGTATAACAGTTTTAATATTTCCAGTAATTCTTCCAGGCTTTCCGCCGGAGCTGATAATTGTATTCTCCGATTTTTCAAACTCTCGTTTTCAATTTTGAACTGTACGCCATAGAGTATTTCCAATTCCTTTACTACTTCACTCAGTTCGTTATTAAAAATAGCAATGCCATCTTTCCATGCATAATAATCAGAGGGTTTTACTTTTTTGGATTCTACCAGACTTTCCTTTTTGGAATAGGAAATAAAATCGCCGGGTTTCATTTCTATTTTCTGGTCAGCTACCGCTAATTCGATTTTACCTTCTGTCAATACCACCTCCGCTTTTTCACCTCTTGCACGCACATTAAACTGTGTCCCCAAAACGATTACTTCAAGGTCACCTGCATATACTTTAAGTTTTGTCCCGGTTAATTTTTTTTGAACTTCAAAATAAGCTTCCCCATTTAGCCAAACTTCTCTTTGGTCAGCCTCCTTCCATTTGTCCGGATAAAACCGCAGGTTTGAATTTGCATTGAGTTGTATTTCAGAGAAATCAGGTAAGAGGAAAGTCAGGCGTTCTCCATTTCCTGTTGAATAAACTTGCAAGAGTGCTGAATCTTTTTGTAAAAAGTAAAAGCTTCCAACACTTAAGAGGAAAAGGATGCTGGCTGCCAGTATCCAAGGCTTCAGATTAATACTACGTTTTTTAGCAATTGGTTGATCAATCTGATCGGCCACTTTTTGAAAAGAAGTTTTTATCTGACTGCTTGTAACCTTTTGGATTTCAGTTTCAAAGTATCCATGTATGGATTGGAGTAATTGTGTAGCTTCCTGGACCGGTTTTTTTTGCTGTGGAAAAGTATGTAGAAATGATTGCCAAAAATCATCAGATTTTGAATCTGACTGCAGCGACCATTCTTGGAAGTATTCATCTTCTATAAAATCTTCCGAAGTAAAAAATTGATATTTTTCGATACTCATTAATAAATAATTAAGGATGTTCTACTATAAGGAGTAAGGAATTGGTGTTTTGTAACCCTGAGATTGGATTTTTTTTAACCGATGAAAAAAAACCTGCTTTTACATTGGAGACCGTTCATTGATCTGTTTCTGTATATTT
>JBLHJZ010000462.1:0-4538 GCA_047619515.1 Saprospiraceae bacterium
CAATTGGTCAGGGTAGAGTAGTTTACCGCCATACTTTTCGCTCAACATCCGCAACAAACCGTGATTTGCGGTGGTCTCGTACAATTCCAATTGGACAGGCTGTACGCTGAATTGACCATCATAGCTAAGTTGCTGCCCGGCGCTGTTGACGGTTCCGCGGAACGTATAATTTCCGACGGCAAAGGAACTGGCATTGAGCGAATAAGACTTGCTAGTGTTTCGGTTGAAAGTGAAATTAAAATCTTTGCCTTCTTCGTTAGTGATCGTAAGTCCTACATCCGGTTCATTGACTAACTCATAACTTTCGTTGTACAGTTCTGCATCAAAAAAAAGCTCCTCATTTTCATTGAAGATATTTTTACTCAGGCTTATTCGAAATTTTCGTTTGTCTTCTTTCAGCGAGAGATACTGAAAAGTCTTACCCAGTAATTCATCAAATAGGTCGTGGTTCTCATGCTGTAAATAGTCAAAAAGTCGCCATTTCCATATTCCTTCTGCGCATAATACACCGATCTTAGTATTATTCTGCTCCCCTAAAATCAATAAAGGGTATTTGGTATCTATCTTTCCGATACGTTGATATAAAAGCACCGTGGCGTTAGGGTTTTCTTTAAAATCACCGAAAGGAGCCAGAAGTGGTGCAAAATTGGGCAGTTCTTTTCGAAGATCTTCATCAATGGTAAACAGACTAAAATCTTTTGCAAAGGCAGCCTGTACTTCATTGGTATTTCTTTGATCGGCACTGATATTTACGAGGGGCTGAACCTGGGTGACCAGGTTATAATTGCTCTGCGTACCCACCACAAATAACCGGGGGATTTTTCGTTCATTTAAAGTGGCCAATACCGCCGAGGCATTAAAGTCTCTGCTTGGTAACTGATATAATACGACAAAGTCGAATGCCTTTACGTCGACAGCCAATGAATTGATATAAGCTATCGTCACCTCATAGTTCTTGTTTTTACCAATGCTTTGCTTGATGGCACTGAGATCAGGATGCGGTGCATTTGCGAGTACCAATATCTTTTGACGGGCATCCAACACATCGACGAAAATATCTTTTGTATTGTTGATGGTCGTTACCTCACCAGGTACTGTATTAATCGAAACACGATAGCGTTGTACACCGCTCCGGGCTGCATCGAGGATGACTTCCTTAGTGGTAAAAAAGTCATTTTTATCTATCTTGATCGGAAGTCGTTCCAGATTGTTGAGCGTACCTCCTTCCACTTTTGAAATATTGAGAAAGGTATTGGCCCCGGTACAGTTTTTTGCAGATATATCTATCTGAATACTGAATTTGTCTCCCAGATAAGCTATTTTATTATGGAATACTCTTTTTAAAATAACATCCTTTTTTGAAGTAGTGTCTCCCAGCGCAATCGTATAAATCGGAGCAGTAAGCTTGGAACTCGCATAAATTGGATTGGATCCTTCATTATATATACCGTCAGAAGCCATGATTACGGCACCCAGATTCTGATTGCTGTACAGATCATAGATATATTTCAAAAACTCTGAAATATTACTGACTTTATCTGTAAACTGAAAATCGATGCCTTCTTTTACTTCACTTCCGAAAGCATATTTTTTGATTTCGTATTCTTCTCCTAATGCAGTCTCAAATTGCTGAAAAGTCGCCTGGTATTGATTGCGCTCTTCTTCGTTCATATCCGACAAGATAGACTCCGATTGATCCTGGGCGATGACAATCACAGGTTTTTTGATCTCCCGGACGATGGATTTCAAGAACGGAGACATTAGTAGAATCCCTAAAATTGATACGACCAGGAATCGAAATGTCCCCAAGATCCAATTTAAAGCTCGGGATTTATCCTTAAATGCATCATTGCGAAAGTATAAAACCATCGCATACACAAGGCCTAAAAGTAAACAAAGTAAAAGGTACCAGGAAGGATATTGAAAGCTAAGATTCTCCATTCAGTAGTATCGGTATATTTAGGATAAAATGTTTTAGAAAAAGCACTTATATTCGACGTAAAAGCCAGGTCATAAGTTGCGGAAGCCCTCGATTTTAAATAAACTATCGTTTAAAATCGACGCAAAATAAGAAAACTATAATAAACGAAACATTGAACCAGCTTTTAAAGTTTTTTAATAGCAAAATAGTCTAATTAAAATAGTGATTTATCGTTATGCAATATACGCAATGGCAATTGCAGGATTGCAAAAAAAGGTAGCCACAAAGGCTCAAAGGCACTAAGTAATAGACACCCTCCTTTGTGGCTTAGCGTCTTTGTGGCAAAAAAAAAGAATTTTGCGATTGCCATACATTACAAGCTGATTACTTTTGTAGTAGAAAATTTTGAAAAAAATCCTGTTCTATTCCTTCTATTTCATTATTTATCTGCATTTTTAGCGATTAATTCAAAAACCGAATTGCCTATATCTGGCTTTGAATTTGATACTAAAATGTTTCAACCCTCCGCTGAACGATGTTTTTCTATCAAAAAAGCTTCATAACATGAAAGTAAGAAACTTACTCCTATTAGTTTTTATCAGCCTGTCCATTCATAGCTTCGCCCAAAACAAACCGGATTTGGCAAAGAAGATTGAGCAACTAGCCAAAAAGGTGGTTCCTTATATACACACGGAAGATGTATTCCTGAATACCGGAAGATCTTTAATCGCAACGGAGGACTATAATAATGTCAAAAAAATAGTAATGAGCAATGGATTTCCAACAATCAACATGGTTGGAAAAGAAAATAGCCATAAATTCTGGATGTTGGTTCAGTTATGTGACTTTGATATCCAAATGCAGCTCGCTGTGCTCAAACAAATGAGCCGCCTGGTTCGCAAAGGAGAGGTCATCCAGGAAGATTTTGCGATGTTGACAGATCGGACTCGTATGAATAGAGGGGTGGCACAACTTTACGGTACCCAATACGTTTTAGATCACGATGGTGTAGTGATGCTCTTTCAAATCCATGATATGAATAATGTCAATGATCGCCGAAAGAGCTTGGGTTTATCGAAGCTGGAGCAATCCCCAAAACCTGTAATAGATACCATGACTAAAAAGGGCGTTGAAGAAACCAAATATGACGATGAACCCAGGTCCAATTAAGAAATTTTCCTTTAATTTTTGTAGCTAAGCTTCGCTGTAAAGCAGTCTGGAGCTTCTTGATTCTTATAACAAATTTTAACAATGAAAAAGATATTCCTCCTATTTGTCCTATTATTTGCCGGCCTTCAGCTCTCTGCTGCCTATTTGTTAATTCCGATGGATACGGAACAAAAAAATCATTTGAAAGCCTACGGGATTACCTATTGGGTGTTGAACAATGAGGTGGAAGCCTGGTGGCTTTTAAACTATCGCGGAGGGTCTTTTGCTTTTCAGCATAATGCTGTCTTTGAAAAAGAATGCCTTACCCGTGATGTCAGCTATGAAATCATTGCAGACGCCCAATTCAATAAAATCCTGGCAGATATTGGGAATCAAGAGATCAATCAGGAGGCAATGAAATTAGAAGTAGCGCCCCAGATTGCGGTGTATACCCCTGAATTCAATGCAAAAGGTGAAAAAGTTCAACCCTGGGATGATGCGGTGACGATGGTGCTTACCTATGCTGAAATCCCCTATGAAACCGTTTACGATCGGCAAGTGATAGAAGGGAAATTGGCAAAATATGATTGGGTTCACCTTCACCACGAGGATTTCACCGGGCAATATGGAAAGTTTTATCGAAATTACCGAAACTTCCCCTGGTACAAAGAGAATCAGAAAAGAATGGAATCCCTGGCAACTGAACTTGGTTTTAAAAAGGTTTCTCAACTCAAACTCTCCGTAGTCAAAAATATTAAAGAATATGTCAAAGGGGGAGGGTTTATGTTTGCAATGTGTTCTGCAACAGATAGTTATGATATAGCGTTGGCAGCGGAAGGCTTAGATATCTGTGATGTAATGTATGACGGGGATGCCCAGGATTTAAGTGCTCAGGATAAACTCGATTTTTCAAAAACTTTTGCCTTTAAAGATTTTGAGCTGGTCAAGGATCCTATGGTGTATGAGTATTCTTCTATAGACAATACTACAAAAAGAAAGGTTATTCCTGAGCAGGATTATTTCACCTTATTTGATTTTTCAGCCAAATGGGATCCTGTGCCGACAATGCTTACTCAAAATCATACCCGGACAGTAAAAGGCTTTATGGGGCAGACTACTTCTTTTAGAAAGCAGTTTATAAAATCTGAAGTGTTGATTCTCGGGGAAACCAAACCTGCTGGTGAAGTCCGTTATATGCACGGTATTTATGGCAATGGCTTCTGGACTTTCTACGGTGGTCATGATCCTGAAGACTATCGCCATTTTGTAGATGATCCTGAAACGGATTTGAGCCTGCATCCAAATTCACCGGGCTATCGCCTGATCCTGAATAATGTACTTTTCCCTGCTGCCAAGAAGAAGAAACGAAAAACATAAGGAGGCAATCGCTAGAAAAAATCAAGCTATTTAAGGTGATCGCTTCGCAGCGACCTCACAAGACCGTAGGTCGATCACAAGGACGAAGTCC
>JBLHJZ010000463.1:0-4535 GCA_047619515.1 Saprospiraceae bacterium
GCGACGCCAAACCCTTCTGCGATTTTTATAAAATCCGGATTTTGAAGCGAGACGGAAGAATATCTTTTTTCAAAAAATAATTGCTGCCACTGGCGAACCATTCCCAGGTATTCATTGTCCAGTAAGACGATTTTGACACCGACATTCCATTGACTACACATCCCTAATTCCTGAATGGTCATTTGAAAACCACCGTCACCGATAAAGGCAATTACTTGTTTATCAGGTTTTGCCCACTTGGCACCAAAAGCCGCAGGAAGGCCATAGCCCATCGTTCCAGCACCACCGGAAGAAACCCATTGATTAGTAGATTTGTAATTATAATATCTCGCCGCCATCATCTGATGCTGCCCAACGTCCGTCACCACGATTGCTTCTCCATTGGTCATATTACTTACCGTATGAACGACCTGTCCCATTTTCATTTTACCTGCTGCGTTGGCTTTGAGATCTCTCTCGATTACCTTTTCATATTCTTTTTTTGCACAAGCTTTAAACTCTGCCAACCAATCAGGATAAGTTTTTTTATCGACCAAAGGTATTAATCCTTCCAGTGCCAGTTTTGCATCCGACAAAACCGGAACATCAGCATGTACATTTTTATTAATCTCTGAAGCATCTATTTCTATATGGATCACTTTTGCCTGCTTTGCATAACGACTCAAATCACCCGTCACCCGATCATCGAAACGCATTCCTATAGCGATCAGGACATCACATTCATTGGTTTTTATATTAGGCCCATAATTGCCATGCATACCCAGCATACCCATATGGAGCGGATGTTCAGAAGAAATAGACGAAAGTCCGTGAATGGTACAGGCAAGCGGGATACCTGATTTTTCAACAAAAGTTTTAAACGCTTCCTGAGCGTGAGCAATCTGAATACCATGACCGGCAAGGATCAAGGGTTTTTTTGCCTGATTGATTAAATCAGCCGCAGCAATTAACGCCGTCCGGCCAGGCTTTGGATTCGGATGATAACTCCTGATGAATGGATTTTTTTTATAAGAAAATTCCAATTCTCCAAATTGTGCATCTTTAGTAATATCGATGACTACCGCTCCTGGTTTTCCGGAATTAGCGATATAAAAAGCTTTCGCAAAAATCTCCGGAATTTCTTCCGCTTTTGTAATTTGGTAATTCCACTTAGTCACAGAAGTGGTACAGCCTACTACATCGACTTCCTGAAAAGCGTCGGAACCCAGCACCTTGCTATTTACTTGTCCTGTGATACAGATAACCGGCGTAGAATCCATGGTTGCATCTGCTATTCCCGTGATTAGGTTGGTCGCTCCGGGGCCGGAGGTCGCCATACAGACTCCCGTTTTTCTGGTGACCCGTGCAAAACCTTCCGCAGCATGGATCGCCCCTTGTTCGTGCCTCGGAAGAATGTGCTGAATCCTATCCTGGAAATAATAAAGTGCATCATAAACCGGCATGATCGCGCCACCAGGATATCCAAATATAGTATCCACTCCTTCCTCCAACAGGCAAAGCAAAACTGCTTCTGCACCCGTTACTACTTTCTTTTCCTCGGTTAAGATTTTGCCTGTCGATTTTTCTGTATGAAATTCTCTTTTCATAATGACTTGTTTTAGAATTTTTTATTGCTGTTGGCTACTAGCTATTGGCTGTTAGCGCTCGTTTTTCGCATTAAAAGAGGGCTAATAGCTAGCGAATACCAGTCTTTACCCGTTTTATTCATCCGTTACACAACCTTCACTTGCAGAAGAAACACACTTAGCATATTTGCGAAGCATTCCACTCTTTGCGGAAATAGCAGGTGCTTTCCATGCTGATCTGCGCCGGTCGATTTCGGATTGATCCAAATGAGCGTTTATTTTATTCTTAATCGCGTCGATAGTTATCGTATCGCCATCTTTAAGTAAAGCAATTAGCCCGCCAGTCTGTGCCTCGGGGGTGATGTGTCCGACCACAAAACCATGCGTACCTCCTGAAAACCGTCCGTCTGTTATGAGTGCTACTTTATTACCTAAGCCCGCTCCCATAATCGCAGAAGTTGGTTTGAGCATTTCCGGCATTCCAGGTGCGCCCTTTGGCCCGATGAATCTGATGACGATGACGTCGCCTTCTTCGATCTTCCCGTTTTTGATGGCTTCATTTGCTAATTCTTCGCTATCAAAAACTTTAGCCTTGCCTTCAAAAACTTCTCCTTCTTTGCCGGTAATCTTAGCAACGGCACCTCCTTCTGCAAGGTTTCCATAAAGAATCTGAATATGGCTGGTTTTTTTAATAGCTTGATCGAAAGGTTTAATGACTTTTTGACCTTCGGAAAGGTCTGGTACTGTGGCCAGGTTCTCGGCCAATGTTTTTCCGGTAACAGTAAGACAATCTCCGTGGAGGTATCCATTTTCCAATAACAACTTTAAAACTGCGGGTACACCACCCACCGTATGAAGATCTTTCATCAGGTATTTTCCACTGGGTTTCAAATCTGCCAGGAAAGGAGTCTTGTCTCCGATTGTCTGAATATCATCAATGGTCAATGGAACGCCAACAGATTTTGCCATTGCAATAAGGTGCAATACGGCATTGGTAGATCCACCGAGTACGGTGATCAGTGTGATGGCATTTTCAAAAGCTTCCCGGGTCATAATATCCCGTGGCTTGATATCTTTTTCCAACAAATATTTAATGGCACTTCCGATTTCCCCACACTCTGACTGTTTTTCATTGCTCACTGCCGGGTTGGAAGAATTATAGGGCAAACTCATACCCATTGCTTCGATAGCAGAAGCCATGGTATTGGCGGTATACATACCACCACAGGCACCCGGGCCGGGGCAAGCGTTTTGAACCACTCCTTTAAAATCTTCATCAGAAATATTTCCGGCTATTTTTTGCCCCAGGGCTTCGAAAGCAGAAACGATATCTAAATCCTGATCCAGGTAACAGCCCGGATTGATTGTGCCGCCATATACTAAAATCGCCGGGCGATTCAATCGTCCCAGCGCCATCATGGCACCGGGCATATTTTTATCACAGCCTACTACTGCTACTATAGCATCATACCATTGAGCACTGACTACCGTTTCGATCGAATCCGCTATGATATCTCTGGATGGCAGGGAGTATCGCATACCGCTAGTCCCCATCGAAATACCGTCACTTACGCCAATTGTATTGAAGATTAATCCGATTAGTTCTTCCTTTTGCACTCCTACCTTTACTGACTTCGCCAAATCGTTGAGATGCATATTGCAGGGATTTCCTTCCCAACCTGTGCTTACAATTCCGACCTGGGGTTTCTTCAAATCCTCTGTCGTCAGCCCAATCGCGTGTAACATTGCCTGGGCTGCCGGCTGCGTTTCATCCTGGGTTACTGTCTTCGAATATTTATTCAATTCGTTCATTTTATTTACTTATTTAAAATTGGTCGGGCTAAGTGCAGCGTAAAGTAAATATCGTCCGCTTCTGACTATGCCTTTTCGCCCTACTCTTCGTCTCGTCCTCCCCTTCATAGCTAAGGCTATGAGGCTCCGGGCGTTCCTTTATTAGCACAAAAATTCATTAGCCATAATTCAGCCACTACTTATTTTACGCTGCACTAAGGGACAGGTTACTAATAACTATCTGCTTTATACTCGTTCTTTTGACTTTATATCTTCACACAAAAAATAGCGCATAGAACCACTATTCCCTATTTTTTGCGCTTGTCTAAAACCAAGATAACTTCGCCTAAATCGGACACTTATTAATACCCTATCCCTAAAAGAATATCAAAAGTATTTTGTATAGGGTCTTTAATAAAGTCAAATAATTCATTTTTTACAGTTGCTAAAAGGCTAAACATATACTAACCTATTGATTTTCAACTCTCTACCAGGTTTTTTGTTACGAAATTCAGCTATTAAAAAAAGCCGTACTCCCAGAGGAGAACGGCTTTGAAAATTTTTATTTTTTCTTTCAAAAGACATTCTCCCTGAATCGTGGGCAAATAATGACGACTTCAGTAATTATAATGACACTAATAATATTGTTGAAATTTATCATAACCGTTTGTTTAGAGCATGTTGGGAATTTATCCTTCGGGCTGCAAAAGTCCATTTCCGGAACCTCGCTTCACTATTTTTGAGTTCCGTAGCCGGGCTATGCGGCTCAAAAATAGCTTCGCGAGAACCCAAAACTGAACTTTTTCGCTTCCAAAAACAAATTCCCAACATGCTCTTATATTTTAAAATAAAAAAAGCCACTTCCGATGGAAAGTGGCTTTTTTTTATTTTTCAAATACCCTTTCCATCGACATTAAGGAATAATGACGTTAATAATAATAATGACAGAAATGATATTGGTATTGCTATTCATTGAATGATTATTGATTCCAAAGTTGTGCTTTAAAAACGAGCGTTGCAAGTTGGTGTTGTTTTTTTATTTTTTCGGTTATCGCTTTTTCTAAAAGCGGGCAGTCTTCAGTCCGCAGTCTGCTAACTCAACCGACGTGCCTGTCCAACCCAATCATCCCTATCAATCCTTCCGGGGAAAAACTGAATCGCATCGGTAACCTGCTGAAT
>JBLHJZ010000464.1:0-4531 GCA_047619515.1 Saprospiraceae bacterium
AATAGCTTTGTTTCCCTCTAAGCTGTTTCGAGGAATTTAAAATGATTCCGAACTAAAAATTTGTATTGATTATATACACCTTACCGGCAGTTTCCTATATCCGCTAACATCTTCCGATAGTCCTCTTCCAATTGGGCATCAAGTTGGCCTAAAATATTTAATATCCGTATTAATTTTTTAACCTCACTATCATATAATGCATTCGCTGCATTGTCTATTTCATTATTTACCCTGGCTTGAAGATTATACATGCTTTCCAATTCATATAAACACTCATAGCTAAATTCATTAGCAATGTTTATAGACTGGGTGGTCTTCCAGGCTATTTCTTTTAAATCTGCTAACTCCAAATTAATGAAAGTCTCTCCGGAGTATTTAAATGAATCATCTTTTACATGAGTGGAATCTTTTATCCTAAAAAAGGAAGGATATTTTTCTTGGAATATGCTCAAATGTGCAGCGCTGGTAATTATTTCAGTTGATCTACTTCCAAATAATTTTTTATAATCCGCCAATGCATTTAAGGTAATTTGATTCTCATTTCGGGCATTGACCAGCTCTTTCAGGTTATGTTGGATTTCTTCTTTGATTTTCTGTACCACAATTTCTTTATCCTGTTTGGATTGGACGGAAGCATTCCAATTATTAAACCAAATGGCAAGGCTTATGCCTATGAAAATTAAAAATATCTCTCCAAAAATATATTTCCATTTAAACTCTTTGAGGGGGTTTAGAAATCTTATCATAGATACACGGGTTGGTTTTTAAAATGCTAAAGGTAGTTATTTTTTAAATCCAACCATTTTTTCCAACATATCCGTTGTTACCGATTTTGGACGCTCGAGAGGATAACCAAGCGCTCTGTCCCAAATAATATTTGAAAGTACTCCAAGTGATCTTCCAATAGCAAATAGAACGGTATAGAAATCATATTCTTTTACTCCGTAATACCATTGAACAACCCCTGACTGAGCATCTACATTTGGCCATGGGTTTTTAGCCTTTCCGTGTTCTCTTAATATATCAGGAACAACTTTATAAAGTGCATCGACATATTTAAACAAATCGTCATCCGGCATATGTTTCAAACAGAAGTCTCTTTGAACGGTATATCTAGGATCTGTTTTCCTAAGAACAGCATGTCCGTACCCCGGAATTACCTGACCTTTGTTTAGTGTATTCCAAACATACTTTTTCATTTCTTCTTCAGAAGGTATTTTACCTCCCATTTGAACCTTTAATCCTTGCAGCCAACGCAATACTTCTTGATTCGCCAGGCCATGTAAAGGTCCTGCCAGACCATTAATCATAGCAGAAATTGAATAGTAAACATCTGACAATGAACTGGAAACTAAGTGCCCTGTATGTGCACTTACATTACCACTTTCGTGATCAGCATGGATAATAAAGTACATACGGGACACATCATCATATGGTGTATCTTTACCCATCATATAAGCAAAATTTCCTCCTAAATCAAGTGATGGATTTGGATTTTTATGTCCCTTTCCAGACCTGTATAATTTATTATAAATATAAGCTCCTATCAACGGCATTTTAGCAATCAGGTTAATAGAATCTTCATAAGTAGGATCCCAATAATCCATTTTACTCATCCCTTTTTTATACTTAACATTGAAATGGGATTCTCTTTCCAAACTCATTACTGCAGCAGATAAAATTGCCATAGGATGACTTTCACTTGGAAATGAATCAATAACATCCCAAACATAGCGAGGTACAATACGCCGATTCATAAAAGTGATCATTAATTCTTCAACTTCCTGATGAGAAGGCATTTCTCCAGTCAACAATAAATGAAATAACCCTTCTACATACGGCATCTCAGCACCTTCGGGTTTTGGAAGTAAAGACAGTACTTCAGGAAGTGTAAATCCTCTATATCGAATTCCTTCATACGGGTCTAAATAAGAAATATCAGTTACTAAACTTTTAATACCTCGCATTCCACCAAGAACTTGTCCCACCGTTACTTTATCAATAACTATGTCTCCATATTCCTTTACTAACGTAGTAGTTCTAGTTCGATGATCTTGAATTTTTTTAAATAATTTTTCCTTTAAAGCTCCCATAATATTTTATTCCTTTAAATTTATGAATTAATTTAACAATAAAAAATCACTTTAAGCTATTGAAGTTTTATCATCTTGGTAGTGACTTTTGCCATTGTCGAAGTTGATTTTTATCACACTTTGGGCAGAATGCCGAATGGTAGTTCCTAAGATGATCACCTATTCCCGTTTCATTTACAACTGTTAGGAGATTCACTTATGAATTCGAATGAACAATAATACTTCCGTTTGATCGGTATGGATTTCTCCTTTTCCGTATTTCAAAAGTGTGCTCAACCCGCATATTGCAAAACTGAAGTTAAACTAAAAAAGAAACCACTCCTACTCCTTTTCTTTATGTTTATAATTTATATTAATGCTCTTAGTTTTCAAGAACAAGTTATTATTGATGAGACATTTGGTGTAGACGTACCAAGAGCTGTTCACGACGAAGATATAGACGCCGATGGTGATATGTATGTATTGTCTGCTTCCTCAGCGGATGATAAAATAATCTGATATAAGAATATCAATGGTCATCACCACAACGAAACAAGTAAACGAACTCATCTATAGTACCATTTAAAAATTCGATCTGCTGATACACCGAAAGCATATAAAATACGGAAGAAAATCACTTCTATGATATGTCGGAAATGTCCTTTGACCGTAAAATGTAAGGCACTGGTCGACACGGCATCAGGGAGTAGGATCATCTTCCCATTTCTACGAATGATTTTTGACATTTCTACATCCTCCATAAGGGGCACTTTAATCTGATCCAGATTGGGAAGTAGGTCTTTCTTCCGCATAAAAATGGCCCTGTCTCCCCAAAATTCGTGAATTCCTTGCGAAAACAAATTGTATAGTTTAGAAATCCTTTTGACAAACCAATGATCGGTCCTGAAATAAGTTGAAAACCCACCACCAGCTACACTGGGATTGGCCATTGTTTCCAATATTCTTTGGCACCACTGGTTAGGTAAAATGGTGTCGGCGTGTAAAAACAAAAGGACTGAGCCTTTTGCCTCCAGAACTCCAGCCCTGCAAAAATATCCCCGGCCCACTTCATTCGATTCAACGATCCTATATCGATCAGAAAGCATCCCATCAAGGCTTATTCTTAAGTCCCGATTGGTTACAAGGATAACCTCGAAGGGACAATTTTTAGTAATGGTGGATCGCAGGGTTGTTTCCAGGTCAGCAGTATAGTAGCCGTAGGGAATGATGATGGATATTTCCGGATTATTTGTCATTTTAACTTTACGATTGCTCTAATGGCATAGCGCAGATATCTCTCGACGCTGCTCGAAACAGGCTTTCTGGTACGGCCAGATTCAATCTATGATTTACGTATTTCACTAAGGAATGTACAAAGATTAAATATACTAAATACGACCAGATTTTAGATCAACAGACAAGGAATAGTTATTATTACCCGTAAAAAATTAGGGTGGTTTAGTAAATACTCACACAGAAGTAACGGTGTCTCTATCCTTGAAACTTATAAGCGTATTTAGTGAAATTGCATAGAAAATCATCGAAAATGTGCACACAGCTAGACATTTGCGGGTAAGCCGCTCCTCCTTTAGGAGGCTGAGAGGTGGGCTTAGGAAAAATGTCTGGCGGTGTGAAAACTGGAAACACTTCTGGTAATAGTGTTCGTGTTTTGTACGATATGGGGTATCACTTCGATTCTCAGCCTCCGCATGGCAATCGCAAGAATGGCTTCAACTCTTTGAACTACAGGCCAGTGATCGTTTCTCATGTGATTGGGCTACGTCCATCGACCTGCAGTTATGATCGACCTGCGGCCTTATGATTGGGCTGCGCTCTTGTGATCGACCTACGGTCTTGTGAGGTCGCTTCGGAGCGATTCCACAAGACCGTAGGTCGATCACTCATCACATGCGAAGCGATCACCTTTTATAGATTGAGCTTTTCTTGTGATTGCCATATCAGCCTCCGTTTAAATAACATTTTTGATTTGAATATTTATTATCTTTGCCCCGTGGAACTAAAAAACAAAATACTAAGCCATTTCCTGTTAGCCATCTACCTGCTGGTAGTATTGAACCATAGCGTCTCACATTCTCATGCTTCCACGTTCGCGGGGACTCCTGTGTCCAAACCTTTGCACCAGCATGAGAACTTCAAAGATGTTCACCATGAGCATCAATTTCACGTTGGGATATTCCATTTCTTTGAGCATTTCTTTGAAAATCTTAATTACACAGATGACCTTGCCGATGACCACTTATTGGTTGTTCAAAAGTCTTCTACCAAGAAAGCTGTTGACCATAACCGTTCTATAAGTCCTTATAATAATGGGCAACATTTGTTGGTGTTTGAAGTGGATGCCGAATCCTTACCAGACCCACCTTATCTCCAATCTCTTTTACAGAAATTTAACCGACCAAATACTCCTCTTAGAGCACCCCCTTCATTCGTCTAATCTT
>JBLHJZ010000465.1:0-4524 GCA_047619515.1 Saprospiraceae bacterium
TTGAGAGGATAAGAATACCAAAGACGCCAATTGTAAAAACAGCAGGTAATGCATGGACAATTTTTAGGCTGCCTTTATTTCTCTTATGCAGCGTAATCCGCGCATAACCAAAATTATACACCTGCTTGAAAAATTGCTTTAAGCTGGTTCGCCTTTTGTGATAAACATAAGCCTCTTTGATCAAGCCTACTTTAAATCCTTTTTCATAAATTTTGATACTGAGTTCTATATCTTCTCCCGCTGCTTTGGCATCAGCAAAACGAGCACTCGGAAAACCTCCGGTGGCTTTATACACTTCCTTAGAAATCCCCATATTGAAACTCCGGGGATAAAATTTATCTACTTTCTCCCCACCGCCACGGATACCTCCAGTGGTGAAAAATGAGGTCATGGAATAGTTAATGGCTTTTTGAAGATTGGTAAAACTCTCATGGGCCTGATCAGGTCCGCCAAAGGCATCCAGGTAATTTTTTCTAAAAGCATCCTGAACAGTCGCTACATAATGAGGAGGTAGAATACAATCAGAATCCAGAAAGATGCAATAGTTGCCAGTAGCTTTTTCGCAGCCATAATTTCGGCTTATTCCAGGGCCGGTATTTTCTTTATAAAAATAGTTGACCTCAAAATACGACTGGTATTGCTTGGCTTCCTTGTCGCATTTTTGTGTAGAACCATCTTCCACTATTACCACCTCGAAATCTTTGCTGGTCTGTTCTTTCAGACTATCAAGTAGTTCAACTATTTCCTGCGGTCTATTGTAGACGGGTATGATAAACGAAATCCTTAATTCCTCTTTTGCAGTCATTATTTGCTTTTCGATAAAGTACCATATACTTTAGTCTGTGACGTAAAATACCAGAGACTTCGGTACTATGAAATAATCAAAAGGGTTATACTTTAAAAGTACTAGCATCAAGTTCAAGTTCAAAACGAGACGTAAACACAAGCGAATAAATTTTGATATTTGAGCTCGCTTAGTTTTTGAATCATGTCTGCTTCTCAGGATTTTAAGTAGAAAGCCATACGAGAGCATTTGAACTTGAACTTATTTCTTCTTCCGCTTTGAAACAGTAGGCTTCACCTCTTTCTTCGCTACTACTTTTGCTTTCACCTTCTCCGGTTCTTCCATTTTTCGTTTAAGGTAATATCCGATAAAGCCAAGTAGCCCAAGCACAATCAACAGAGAGCAAATCAGCGAAATGATAGCCCCTATCGCATAAGATCGGGGCTCGAATTTGAACTCAATAGTATGCTCCCCGGAAGGAACTTTCAAAGCCCTGAGAATATAATTCACCCGGATATGATCTGCCGCAGTACCGTCCACATAAGCATTCCAGCCTTTATTCGGTCCGTACCAAACTTCCGAAAACACAGCGAGCTGATCAGAAGTAGTACTCGATGTATAAGTAAGGTGATTGGGTTTATAATCTGTTAGTTTGATTGATCCGTTTTTTTGGATATTCAGACCCGATAAGTAGGCTGAAAAGTCCTTATGGACAATTGCCTGTTGAGCAGGATTGATAGCTCTAACGCCATCGACCTCTTCATTTGCAGTGTTTACAATTTTATAAGCATCAACAAACCATGCGTTACCTAATGCATTGGAATTGAGGATAGGAGAATCATTATTAGCAATAAAATACTTAGTATTCAGCATATTAAATGCAGGAAGGTTTCGAAGTGATCCTTCAATATCAGCCATGCTCTTAGCATTTTGCAAAACACCTATAAGTTGTTGAGCCTCCGGTAGAATATGGCGATCAAGCATATCCTGATAACGTTGCAATTTTGCGGGGTGATAACCTCCAACATTCTTGTGATAATAAGAAGTGATATTCGTCACCTCCGATGAATTTACTGCAGCACCCAAACCCCCACTGATATCAAATACCCGGTAATCAGGATCTTTATCGGTAAGAATTTTTGTATCTACAGGTCGAAGTTGAGACGTTGTTTTATATTGACTTGGACTTACAAAATTATCACTGTTCAAATAACCCCTGTCAATAGTCCAAAGATCTCCGACAATCAATATTCCTAGTGCGGCTATGAGTATTGTTTGATTAATTTTGCTTTTTATAAATGCCCAGATGAGTGCCGCAGCGGCTAATATCAATCCCAGCGACCGCCAGGAGTCACTGCTCATCATTGATGCTCTTTGGCTTTTTACAGCTGCAATATTTACGTTATAATTTTGAACATAAGCTGCATCTTTAGCGTAAGAAAAATCAAAAACAGTGCTACCAAATAATGCATAAAACAAACAAATAACTGCCATGAAACCTCCCGAGATATACAAAGACTGAAGCAAGTCTTTTTGCGATACTTTACCTTTGATGAGATCATTCAATGCTAAAAAACCTAATATTGGAATCATAAATGCGACCACACTCAAGGCAGAGTTTGGTGTCCGAAACTTATTGAACAACGGGATTAGATCATACAAAAAACTATGTAGGAAGAAATGATTACCCATCGAAATAAAGGATATAAACAATATCCCTGAAAGCAGCCACCACTTTACCGGCCCTTGAACTACCAATAATCCAAAAAGGAAAAGGAAAAATACAATTGCACCATAATAAGCAGGCCCACTTGTGCCTTCAACATTCGCTCCCCAATAAGTAAGTCCTCCCCCTCCAACTACTCCTGGAATAAAACCAGCGACCAAATCCATCCAACCATTGCTCCACTTAGTAGCATATTCATATTCCAATCCGGAAGAATTACTACTTGTGATTTTCTCCCCAGCTTCCGCAATCAGTATGGCATCACCCCGCATAGTATCCTGGCCATACTCATAGCTGGATAATAGTTTTCCAGAACCCGCACCGAGTGCAAGGATTCCTCCTATCCCCAAATACAAAACTGCTTTCCCGTAGGAAGCCATGTCTTTATTCATGATATGCTGTACCAATTCAATCAGCCCATAAATCACCAATGTCAGGAAGAAATAATAGGTCATCTGAATATGATTAGCGTATAGGTCAAGCGCAAATCCAACGGCAAAGATCAGACCGCCCAATAAATATTTTTTTCGGAAAGCCAGCAGCACACCTGCCGTGACCAAGCCAAAATGGAGTACTGCATTTATCTTGGAAATATGCCCCGCACTGTATAGTATATAATTATTTGTAGTCAATCCAAATGCCAGGGCTCCTACGATGGCCAGCCATGAATTTACGCCCAACAATACCAACATGATGTAAAAAATGAGCATCGCAGCGAAAAACATCCCTATTGGTCTTGCAATAAAAAACATGGAAGTTTTCGATACATACTTAATCATGTTAGTGGGCTGGGCACTATCGATCTGGTAAGTAGGCATTCCTCCAAATAAGGAATTTGTCCATAGGGTTTTCTCACCAGTTTCTTTATCGTGTTTTATGATCTCCTGCAGATTGGCCCGTGCGGCGACGATATCTCCCGACTTTTCAACCTTCCCTTCCAACTGAGCTGAAAAGTAAAATGAGCTTATCGCAAGAAAAATGAGACAAGCGATAAAATGAGGCATTCCCGCTTTAACGATTTTATTTGTTGACATATCTAAATTTCAATAGCTTGTAATTAAAAATCACAAATTTAACTTTTTTATTAATCTTTAAAACTCAATAACCAGAATATCAAGACCTCAATCCCATTCTTTAGCCATAAACCATAATTTTTCAATTTTTTTGGGCTATTTCAATAGAAATAAATATTATTGTTTAAAAATTAACAGGCCCAAAGTCTAAAATTTCTTTTTTGATAATTACCTTTCCGGAGACATTTATATTTTCAGGTCTTGACATTCGACTATTGAACAATGATAAAACAATTCTTCTTCTTCCTTCTGCTTATTTTTTCTTCCTGTACATTAAACCAACATGATATGGCTGATGAAAACGCCTTTGACTGGCAAGGACACCGGGGCTGTAGAGGCCTGCTTCCTGAAAACACGATTCCTGCTTTTTTGAAAGCGCTGGAATATCCGGTAAAGACATTGGAGCTGGATTTGGCAGTTTCGAAAGACGGTATCTTAATCGTCTCCCATGATCCTTATTTTTCTCATCATATTTGTAAAAAACCAGATGGTACACCGATCACCGAAGCGGAAGAAAAAGACCATCACATTATTGAGCTGACCTATGATCAAATCAAAGCCTACGATTGTGGAAGCAGAGGGAATGAACGATTTCCTGACCAGCATCCGATATATGTGAATAAACCTTCGCTGGAGGACATGGTCAATTCCGTAGAAGCTTATTGCTTTCATAATGAGCGAATCAAGCCTTTTTATAATATTGAAATCAAAAGCCAGCCTGCCTGGTATGATAGCCTGGTACCTCCGCCTGCTGATTTTGTAAAAATGGTATTAAAGGAAACAGCTGCCCTCGGTATTCAAAAACGGGTCTGCGTTCAATCTTTTGACCCTGCTGTCATGATCGAATTGAATAAACAGGCACCACAAGTCACTAATGCTTTTCTGGTTGAAAATATGGAAGGCTTCGAAGCTAATATGGCCAAACTCGATTTCACACCGGA
>JBLHJZ010000466.1:0-4518 GCA_047619515.1 Saprospiraceae bacterium
CTTGTGATCGACCTGCGGTCTTGTGATTGGGCTGCGCTCTTGTGATTGGGCTGCGGTCTTGTGATCGACCTGCGCTCTTGTGATTGGGCTGCGCCCTTGTGATCGACCTGCGGTCTTGTGAAGCGATCACCTTTTATAGGTTTAGCTATTCTTGCGATTGCATGGTCCTGGCCCTATTTCCGTATTTTTGTAAAAAAAGTAGTTTCTTTAGAAACTATTTCGTACTTTCGCCGTTATAGAACCATGCTAACCTTTATGATTTCTTATTTTTCAATACGAATTCCCTATCCAATTAGATTCCATTAGCTTTTTAATATTGCCAGCTATCTGCATTACGTCTGTTTGTAAAGTAGGTTAGGCTTGTCGGAATATTGGATTCATTATTTTTTAAAATATTTATTAATAACAAAATCCATAGTCAAAAATGAAGGCCGAATTATATAAAAAAGCTATAACCTGGGCAGAGAGTAAGGGGTTTTCAGATATTAAAGCCAACACGGATGATTTTGAATGTCCGACAACTATAAAAAGAGTAGGGGACGAAACAGGGGTAATACCTGATATCACCGGGGTGACACAAGGGCGGAAAAATTACATAGAGATTGCCATGAAGGATGATGACAAGAGAGCGTTGGTTTCAAAATGGAAGCTATTCTGTATGCTTACAGCCATGAAAGGCGGAAAAGTGTATCTTTTAGCGGGTAGAGGAAATAAAGCATTTGTAAGCCGGATAGTGGATGATTATAATTTAAATGCGACCATAGTCAGTATTTAGACGAATTTTATAAATAGATAATTATTTTTTACTAAAAACTATATTATGCAAAGAAAGAAAGGATTTAAAATGACCGAAGGCGTTTATTATTTCAATATAAGTGGCGGTTATAATAGCAATATCACTATTTTTAGAAATACCCGAGAAGAAGCAGAAACCGCTTTTTCTAATTACCAGAGACAACATAAAGAATGTGAATGGTTAGGGCAATGGAATGGAAGTAAATTCATTGATTCAGACTTTAAGAAGGTAGCCTGATTTACTAATTAGGACTATACCTGTCAATATTTTTATAGTAGTCTTCTAGAATTTATTCAAAATAGAAGGCATAAGGTCATTATGTTAAAGATGTTTAAATTTGGCATTTTGCAAAATCGAAGCGTTTCTGACATAATGACTTTTTGATTTTTGGTCTTTCTGACATTATAAATGCTGCTAATAATCGGAATGATCAAAGAAGCTTTAATGTCAAATGACTGAAATATTTCTAAAATCCCGAATAATTTATGTGGTACTTTAATTCTCATCGCATTTGATACCTATCAAATGAAATACATCGAAATTCTTACTCAAATCCGGCAAATTGTACGCTCCGTTAATCTGGAGAGCAAACGAATTGAAAAGGAATATGGCATCAGTATTCCTCAATTACTGTGTCTGACCTATTTGGTCAGGAAAGAGAACCACCTAGCTACACATAAGGATATCAAAGATTTTCTAAAATTAAATGCAAGTACGGTCACTGGAATTATTTCCCGGCTCGAAAAAAAAGGCTTTATCTCTCGACTGCCAAGACAAAAAGATAAGCGAGTCAGTTTTGTTAATATCACCCAAAATGGCCAGAATTTACTAAAAGAAATGCCAGAACTACCCCACCTGCAACTTTCTGAGAAGCTAAAACAGCTCTCTCCTGATCATATTCAAAAACTACAAGATTCCTTCGATGTCATCCTGAATTTTCTCAATTTTGAACAAATCGAAGAGGCTCCTATTTTACCGAATTAGAAATTCAAACCAAAGCGCAGGGTCTAAGTAATCCGTAAATTTATTTGCGAGATTAGACTTTATGCCAAAAGCTTTTGTACGTCAGAGCGGCTACGAATGATTGTGCTGAGCGAAATCGAAGTACCTAATAAAGTCTATTAAAGAATTATTGGTTTTACGGTTAGTTAAATTTATTGGCATCTTACCCTAAAATACCCCAATAAAAAAGCCCTTCCCGACAATCGAAAAGAGCTCTTTTATTAATTTTTCAATCCTCAATCCTAATTCCTAATTCCTAATCACCTTCATCGCCTCCGTCATACTTCCATCCACCTCAATTTGTAAGAAATAAATACCACTTTGACGAATAGTATTGATTTCAACATTGCCGCTGATGTTGTCCAAGCGGATACTTTCTATTGCTTGACCCAGAATATTGTAAATATTTAGATTGGCTCGGTTTGGAATGGCCTCAAATTGATAATTTACAGTCAATGTATTATTAAAAGGATTTGGCATAGCGGTAATCTCTACGCCGTTTTCTGCTAGTTCAAAAGTAGCAATTGGATTTGCTTCGAATACTTCAAAGGCATCAACGCCTGCTTCTACAAAATGACCAATATCATCGGTGACCTGGTCAGAGGTCTCAAAAGTGATGGTCATGGTAGAGGTAAGAGCAATATGGTCATTCAAAGAAATTTCTATTTCTATCCATTCACTATTCGATTCAGTGGTCATTTGAATCTCTGCGGTTTCCGTTCCATTATTGATAGTCACTGTAAAATTGTCATTTGGGTTTCCATTCCCACCAGCATTAAAAAACCAGTAGTTATATTTTACCTTTGGTTCATTATAGGTTGAAAGATCCATATTTGGTGTAGTCAATCTGGTGTAACCATCATCCACATCATCATCACCAGCAGATCCACCACCATTTCCGGTGATATAGCATAAATCGCCTAAATCACCATTTATATCAAATTCAGGATTTACACCAGTATTTCCTCCATTGGTAAAGGTACCTACAGGTTCTCCTCTTTCCCATTCACCAGAACCAGCAGTGCTTTCTATTTGCCATGACAAATCGATGGCAAATTCATCCTTATAACCTTTGTCTAATTCTATGGTAAAACTTGCAGACCCACTAGCTATTGTACTATTAAAAGCTTTTGTTTTATATCCCCAGCTTCCTGCGTAAGAAGAATAATCTCCTTCATAAACAAAGGGGAAAGAAAAGTTTCCACTACCATCAGAAAGGGCCTGATAATCTAATATATCTCCTTCAAGTGTAATTATTGCATTTGGAATTGGGATTCCTGTGCCACTTTCTATCACCATTCCGCTTACCGGGTAAGAAGGAATTAAAGGTACCAATTGAACATCCAGAATGACAAGTTCTCCGTTCACTAAAACGGCGGAAGTAGTCAGTGATTCATATGCAGGGTGAGAAAATACGACATCAAAGGTTCCTGCAGTGGCAACTCCTGTAGCATAGTTTCCTTCAAGGTTGGAAGAGGACTGGTTTAGTTCTGCTGAAACAATTCCGATCTCCACATTTAGTATTGCTTGACCGGATACCATATCTGTTACTTTACCTTCGAGCCAGCATGCTCTTACATAATTTGGCTCAAGGATATAAAGGCCATTTCCGATATCAGTAGCCAACACAGTACCGGAAGGTAAAAAAGGATAAGCACCCCAAACGCCGTTAAAGCCTGTACTTGCTGGGATAAAAGTATCAAAATTACCCACTTCAACAAGGTTGTTTGGTCTTGACCCGTCTAAAATTAAACAGCCATCGGTATAGTAGGAGGTGATTATAAAGTCATTCCAAACATGAACATTATGTGGGATTACCCCCGCACCTAAAGTCTCCAGTGGTATGAATTGATCTACCTCCTGTATATTATTTAAATCAGATATATCGTAAGCAGTCACCGGTGCATTGGCCTTTTCATCGGTAGTGAAAAGATAATTATTATCATCACTCAACCAGGCATTATGCGTAAAATTAAAAGGAGTGTTATGTGATCCAAGAAATGAAGTATTGTTTTTATCGGACACATCATATACCGCAAATGCGCCATTATATATTTCAGAATTATAAGACTTGTTGTCTCTTACATATACATCGTGGGCATAAACAGACGGGCCTGCGCCAACATATATCGGTTGTCCGGGGGTGGTAAATACATCTATATACAGCATACCCCCGCTATTGAGATTACAACCTACCAGATAAGCATACCCAAATTCATCAATATATATATTGTGGCAGGAAGAAAGCGTTCCCAGATTTCCCATCTGAGGAGCCCAATATGAAAAATCATTGGCAGTCAGGGCATTGGGAAGATTAGAAAGGTCAATCACCAATAATCCTTCGCCGGTTTCATTCGTTACATAAGCATAATTCCCAAAGGTTTTGATATCTCTCCAGGTAGAAGCAGGACCGGTAGCATAACCTTTTATCTCCGGATTCTCCGTGTCCGTCACATCCACAATGGATACTCCTCCTCTGAGGCCAACCAAGGCATATTCGCTACCATCAGGAGCCGCATAGCCCCAGACGTCGTTGAGATTTTCATTATATTCTACCTGAGATTTAAAAGTTATGTTTAATTGTGCGGAGAGTACATTGGTAAGGATTAAACATAGTACCAGGAAGCTAAAATTCTTCATATTGGATTGATTAAATTAATTATTGATTTACAAAGTTGTCAGTATATAATGGTAAAATTTAGTATTAGTTTTAGGGAGGG
>JBLHJZ010000467.1:0-4509 GCA_047619515.1 Saprospiraceae bacterium
CCGCTCACCACTCTTTCCAAGTCTGTAAAAATAATTTACGACAATTGACGTAGATGATTTGCTTTTCTAAAAGAAATCACATAAATTTGCTTACGACAATTGACGTAACCTAATTCCTAATTCCTAATTTAAAATGACACCAACAGAATCAGAATTAGAAATATTACAAATTCTTTGGGAGAAAGAACCCGCAACGGTACGAGCTATCCACGATGAGTTGATCAAAAAACGAGACATTGGATATACAACGACGCTCAAACAATTCCAGCGCATGACAGAAAAAGGAATGCTCGAAAAAATTGATGCTGGCAAAGCACATGAATACAATACCTTAGTCAAACCAGCGTCCATTCAAAAAGGGATGTTTGACAAATTATTAAACACCGTTTTTAATGGATCAACTTCTGAGCTGTTAATGCATGCACTTGGCAATTCTGAAACCACGGAGGCCGAACTGAAAGAGCTAGAAGCCTTTTTAAAAAAGAAGAAAAAAGAATGAAACAGGCTCCAAACCACGCAGGTTTTCAAAACCTGCGTGGTTTAGTATCCTCAGAGAAACATTCGGCTGAGCGTAGTTGAAGCCTTTGTGGCTAAAAAAAAGCTGAACCCTAACCAACCAATAAAACTAATAAAAGAAAAATCAAACCAAATGCTAAACCTCATAGAATTTCAATGGATCATCACCGCTATCGGCTGGACTATTTTACACTCCATCTGGCAAATTACATTAGTTGGAATACTTTGGTTTCTTATCAACCTAAGCAGCAAAAAAGCCGCTTCTTCGACGAAATACTTCTTTTCGATATTGGCCATGGTTGCCATTATAATAATTTCTGGAATGACGCTATTTTCAGAATTAAAAAGTAGGTACCCAGTTGGTAATCAAGTACTTAGTGATGAGATAGGCGTGAAGGCTACGGAGTCAGATTTAGCAGCAGACCTTTCCCTTCCCATTCAAAATGGAAGGGTACCCATAATCGAGGAGCCGTCAGCGACTTTCTTAGCGGAGGTGCAATCCAGGGAATGGTTTAATCCAATTGTTTTGAAAACGCTGGTCATTCTTTGGTTATCTGGTGTCCTGTTTCTGGGCTTGAGGTTTTTCCTTCAATGGTTGGGAATGCGTAGATTAGCGCACAAAGGAATTTCATCTTTTAAGGAAATACAGCTAAAGGGTTTTAAACAACTAAAAAGTAAAATAGGGATTACAAAAAGCATCATTTTTTTACAATCTGCGATGGTTGCTTCGCCGATGACTTTCGGACATTTCAAACCAATTGTTCTCCTGCCTTTAGGTATGATCAATGGTTTTCCGCCAGCACAAATTGAAGCGATCATCCTGCACGAATTGGCGCACATTCGACGAAACGACTTCTTGGCCAATGCTATCCAAACCTGGTTAGAAATTCTGTTTTTCTATCACCCGATTGTTTGGATTGTTTCAAAAAGAATAAGAACCGTTCGGGAAGAACTTTGCGATGACGAAGTGATTCGGGTGATGTCTGACAGAAGTGATGCCGCGAATCTAAATAAATCAAATCGAATTAAAATAGACAATAGAGAAGGATCAAAGCATAATCGTGGCACCACTATCGCAGACCATAGCACCACGGATATCAAAATGCTTTACGCTGAAACGCTGTTGAATTTACAAAAATATTTCTTTCACAATAAAAATCAATTAGCTATGAATGCAAAAGGTAATAAGGGCGAATTGTCCCATCGAATCCATCGTTTGTTTCAACCCAATCATACCCTCACCAGACAAAAACGAAATATCAATGCTTATTTGTTTGGTCTGGTGATGGTGATCGCATTAGCGAGTTTTGCTTTTTCAAAAATCACCAACCCTACCGTCAGTATAGCTGTGGATAAAATGAATGTACTATACGTAGGTATCGATAATCCGATTACCATAGCTGTTGCAGGAATACCTACTGAAGAAACAAAAGTAGAAAGCGAGCAACTGAATATTCAGGATCAGGGTAATGGACATTTTATGGTAAAAGCGAAAGCCCCTGGTAAAGCAATCATCAAGGTTACCGGGGAAGGCCACGCTACCCAAGAATTTGAATTTAGAGTGAAAAATTTCCCGGATCCTATAGCAAGGATCGGGAATTATCAAGGCGGGAATATAGATGCTGAAAGAATAATGGAATCAGAAGGTATTGATGCAAAATTGGATTGCGTTGAGTACGATGTTCAATGTGCGATTACCGGATATTCCATGACGTATGTTGCTAAAAATGAAGACCCCGTAGAATCAATCAATCAATCTGGCATACATAATGAAAAGACAAAGGAATTATTACAAAAGGCAAAGGCAGGAGTTGTTTATTATTTTGACAATGTAAAATGTAAATGTCCTGGCGATGAATCAGAAAGACCAATCAATTCTATGGTGTTTAAAATCAGGTGAGAATAAAAAAAGGTCAAAGGTCAGAGGTCAAAGCCCCTGACCTCTGACCCCTGACTTCTGATCATATTTCTCCAACCACTGATTCCGTTACATTAATAATATGATCACCAACTCTTTCAAGAGAAGAGAAGAGGTTATTATAGACCATGGCGGAATTTACGTTATAGTCTCCACCTGTAGCCATCATTTCAGTATTTTCTTCCCGCATCAAATTTCTTTGATTGTCAATCATATTTTCCAGCTCAACAGCCCGATCTTTTGTAACATCATCATAATGTTCATTTTGCAGATTTGAAATCATTTCAGCAAAAGCCTGATCTACCAAATCAAACATCTCCAGTAATCGCTGACGCTGATGTTCATTGAACCAAACCTTATCCTCTATTTTCTTTTCTATAGATTTTGACATTTGATAAAAGATGTCGCCGATTCTTTCAAGATCATTACACACATTCAGTATACTTCTGATCCGAATAGAGATTTTAGGAGTCATTTTTTCCCTGGAAATTCGAGTAAGATATTCTGTTAGCTCGATTTCTAAGCGGTCAGTAATTTCCTCAAATTTCAAGAGTTTCTTAAGCATCTTACCTTGCTTTTTTGATTCAGTAGAGGTTAGCAACTTTTGAGTGAAGCCGGACATTCTACTAGTGACTTCTCCAAATTTAGCTACTTCTTTTTGAACTTCAATAATAGAAAGCTCCGGAGTTTTTATGGAGCCGCCTATATATTCTAATCGGTAATCATCATCATCATCTCCTCGGGAAGGCGTTATCTTGGTAACAATTCTTGCAATAAATGGCACGAGTCCAACCATTAATACCATGTTTATAATATTAAAGGAAGTATGGAAAAGAGAGAGCTGAAACTCTTCACTTTTTTTACTTTCAAGACTCGGGATGTATTCTACTAAAAAACCCTGAAAAGGTTCCCACATAAATTGGACAAAACGAATGAAGACGGAGAAGAATATAATCATCCAGATGACCCCAATGATATTAAAAATAAAATGAGCTCGGGCTGCCCGCTTTGCATGAATGTTTCCTATTAAAGCTGCAATGTTGGCAGTGACTGTTGTTCCGATATTTTCTCCTAATACCAAAGCTGCTCCGACCTCTAAACCTATAACGCCCTGTACCATAAGTGTGATGGTAAGTGCCATTGCTGCACTGGAAGATTGAATGACAATTGTCATTATGGTACCTATAAGTACAAATAGAAGGGTAGAGAAAACACCATAATCTGTAAATTTGGCCAGGAATATAATTATTTCCGAGTCTGCACCGACGGAAGGAACAGATTCTTTTAAAGCAGCAAGCCCAAGGAATAAAATAGCAAAACCTAATATTGTTTCCCCTAAATTTTTCAAAAATGCTCTGTTAAAAAATAATAGGGGAACCCCTATCGCCATCATAGGGATGGCAACATTAGCAATTTTAAATTTTCCTATTATGGCAACTAGCCAGGCGGTGACAGTAGTTCCAATATTTGCACCCATGATCACTCCAATAGATTCCGTTAAGGTAAGTAATCCGGCATTGGCAAAACTAACAATCATCACAGTAGTTGCTGAAGACGATTGAAGTAAAGCGGTCACAAAAAAACCACTAAAGACTCCGATAAAACGATTCTTGGTCATTGTTCGGAGAATATTTCGCAACTGAGATCCCGCAGTTTTTTGGATGCCTTCACTCATGATTTTCATTCCATAAATAAAGAATGCTAAGGCTCCAAGAATCTTTAAAATGACGTAAAATGTATCCATATTTGCTTGACTAGAGTTTTAAACTATTTGATCGTCCATTTTTTGAGCGAGAAGATAACAAGGTATTAGATTTTAATTAATTTTCCTCGTCAGGATTTAAAATCAAATCATCCAGGACTTTTATCATACGGGTTGAAAAAATAGTGAGGTTTCGATATTCCCCGAGATGATTGAGAAACAGAACACTATTTCGAGTACCTATTTCATGATTTTTAATCCGTTTAATTTGATTTTTCCGGACATTACGGATCGTTTTGACAGAAACTGACAAATCGTCTTGTAATCGATCAACCTCGGATTTATCCGTATTTCTAAAAGCATTAATCGTTGA
>JBLHJZ010000468.1:0-4502 GCA_047619515.1 Saprospiraceae bacterium
AAAGGATAAAGTCAGTACTATTGAACTGATCGTCCTCGTCTCCCACAATCCGGATATTAATTTCTTCGAGATCATCATATCTTGTCTCGTCAATGAGTTCAGGAAGCATGCCTCCACCATTTCCGAGTAGTCTGATTTTGTCCGGATTGATATTATCTATGTCGATTCCAAGTTCATTTTTCAAAAACTCATAACTCATCTTATGCATTCCGGTTTCGGTCACTGCTATTTTGTAAATATCACCATCAGAAAGTTCGGAAGTATAGGTATAGTCAGTTCTGGAAGTAGCAATAGGTGTTTCCTCAAAATCGAGGACAATTTCAAAAGAAGTAAGCCGCTCAAAAGCACCGGATCCTATTTTGCGGATAGGGATAAGGTTATAATATAGAAAATAATTGCCCCTATCATTGAGTACCTTGGTATGTACTGCAATATTTTCAGAAAGGTAGGCATCATCTTCAGATATTTCTTTGCTAAAAGGTTCGTATACTGCGTTGACTAATCTTGCGGTAGCCTTACCATAAGAAGAAACAGCTGACCTCTCTGAAAACAGAGGAAGAGAAGGATGCATATCACTGTATGTTGCTCCTTCAAAAGCCCAGATTTTTAATGGAAAATTATCAGTTGGATTATGGATAATTGGAGAATCCTGCCAATTGATAGTTTTTGAAATCCGTATAGATGTATTCGTAAATCCAGTCGAAAAAGTTATAAGGAGGATAAAAAGTAACCAGAAGTTCTTCATTTTTATAAAAAAATTTAAATTATGTATAGCAATTTACAATTCGGTATAACAATTTTGGTGTTTCTTGGTTCGTTTACTACCTTGTTATTGAAACGTTAAGGTACTTCAACTATTGCTTGGGAAATGGCAAGTAGTAGACTTTTTTAGGTATTTTTTACAAACTTTGGGAAATGTGATTTGAAATACATAATTTTGAAAAATGTTAAGACCTGTTCTTTTGATATTGGGATTTGTGATCTGCTTGTTGTCATTACATGCACAAGATCCTATTTTTAGTCAATTTTATTCCGCTCCGCTACAGATAAATCCAGCCTTTACCGGAAATACATATGCCCCCCATATTTCGCTAAATTACCGAAATCAATGGCCTGGGTGGGCTGATGGCAGTAGTGCCTACGTGACTTATGCCGCTTATTATGATCAATTTTCCGAGGAACTTAATAGTGGCTTTGGTCTTTCAATACTTTCTGACGATGCGGGGGGAGGTTTGATCAGTACGAACAAGTTGAGCGGTTATTTTTCTTATCGGTTACAAGTAGTGGAAGACTTTTATCTGAAATTTGGAGTGGAGGCAAGTGCTATTCAAGCAAGGTTTGGCTGGGATAAATTTATCTTTTTGGATCAAATTAACGAACGTTTTGGGACTGTTTCGCCAGGAGGTACTCCTTATCCTACGGAAGAGACTCGTCCTGATGATCTAAATTCCACTTACTTTGATGTGTCAGCAGGATTGCTTGTTTATAATGAGCTTTTTTATGCCGGCTTTTCTTTGAAACATCTGAATACCCCCAACGAATCACTTTTGAACATTAATGATAATATCAATACGGGGCTTCCTATGCGTATTGCCCTTCATGGGGGGATGGAATTAAAGATACGGGAAGGCAATAATCGTCGTGCAGCGTCGTTTGTATCTCCAAATATCATGTATTTAAAGCAAGGTGATTTTGGCCAATTAAACCTCGGGGCTTTAGCTAATTTGGATTTGATATTTGGTGGTATATGGTACCGTCACGCTTTTACCAACCCCGATGCAGTAATTCTTGTTCTGGGTGTACATAAAGGTGTTATGAAAATAGGGTATAGCTACGATATTTCTGTTGGAAAATTATCCGGTCAATCCAATGGAAGTCATGAAGTTTCGTTAACTTTGAACTTTGATAAAGGAAAAAGAATAGATTACAACGATTGTTTCCAGTTGCTGCGATAACATTTTTGGGTTTATTTTAATCATATTCCTTGCAACTAAAGTTTTGAGAACTTACCTATATATAATATAATAATAAGGCATTGATTTTGTATCTTTTGAAATATTAAGCTGGTAATTAGCTGGAAATTTCATTTTTTCAATATATTTGCTGGTCATTTTTAATAGAAAATTATTTAAAACAATGAAAAGACTGTTGAAATTAGGGTTTTTACTTGTTCTTGGGGCTATAATCTTTAGTTCTTGTGGAAAAAAAGAACGCTCAGCTACCACTGGTTGGAAGTATAACGACCAAAAATGGGGTGGATTTGAAAAGAAAGATTACGAAGGTCAGGCCACAGGTCCAAACCTCGTACTTGTCGAAGGGGGTACCTTTACTATGGGACTTACCGATCAGGATGTTATATTTGAATGGAATGCAATACCCCGTCGGGTGACTGTTTCTTCCTTTTATTTGGACGAAACGGAAGTCGCAAATATTGATTACAAAGAATACTTATACTGGATTAAGCGTGTATTTAATGAGTCGTACCCTGAAGTATATCTAAGTGCGTTACCCGATACACTGGTCTGGCGGGAAGAATTATCTTTCAATGAGCCTTTTGTGGAGACTTATCTAAGGCACCCATCTTATGATAACTATCCAGTTGTCGGGGTTTCATGGGTACAGGCAAATGAATTCTGCAAATGGAGAACAGATCGTGTAAACGAAATGATCCTTATAGAAAGAGGTATTTTAAATCTTAACCCGGAACAGAAAGACGAAGATAACTTTAATACAGAGTCCTACCTTGTTGGACAGTATCAGGGAGATGTTCGAAAAAATCTTAAAGATATTCGTACTGGTGGAGAAAGACCTGTCCAATTTGAAGATGGTATTGTTTTACCTTCCTATAGACTACCAACAGAAGCTGAATGGGAATATGCGGCTTTAGCGCTGATCGGTAATCAGTCAACTGCCAAAGATGAACGAATTACTGACCGAAGAATTTATCCCTGGAATGGTAATACCGTAAGATTTCAACAACGAAATAAGTACCAGGGACAAATTCTTGCCAACTTTAAGAGAGGGCGAGGTGACTATATGGGTATGGCTGGTAAGCTGAATGATAACGCTCATATTCCTGCTCCGGTTCGATCTTACATTCCAAATGACTTTGGTCTTTATAATATGGCTGGAAATGTTAATGAATGGACAATGGATTTATATAGACCATTAACAAGTTCAACTTTGAGAGATGTGGATGATCAGGATTTGAATCCTTTCCGAGGAAATAAATTTCAAACTAAAATCCTTGATGAAAACGGTGCACCTATTGAAAAAGATAGTTTAGGAAGAATCAGATATAAGTATATTGAAGATGATGAAGCTGCTACCCGGGAGAACTATAAGCGTGGTATGGTTTATAACTATCTGGATGGGGATGATGAGTCTTCTGTAGTATATGATTATGGCAAGCATACTTTGATTAGTGACAAGTCGAGAGTAATCAAAGGCGGATCTTGGGCTGATCGTGCATGGTGGTTGTCTCCTGGAGCCAGAAGATTTAAGGAAGAGGATAAAGCAGATCGATCTGTTGGATTCCGATGCGCAATGACCCGTACGGGTGGGCCAACCGGGAATCAAGATTCAGGCGGTAATGACTTCAAAGTAAAACGTAAAAAAGTAAAACGAAAATATTAAACGCTGAATAAAAGTTCTTAAAGACCAAAAAAGTCTCCTTGTAAGTAATTTACATGGAGATTTTTTTTTACCATCAGCTCTGGATAAGCAATAGATCGACAAAAACCCAATAAGGAATATTAGCCGATACTTGTGGTTTTATATTCTAGGATTTCAGATTCAAAAATAATTTATTTTTTTACAAGAAACCCTCAAAAAAAGTAACAAACGTGTATATTGGTAGGAATTATAATAAAATGCTAATAAAAAATAATGAAACCTATATCGGATTTATATGAATTATTTTTGAATGCTACTGGAATTACGACAGATAGCAGGAAAGTGGAGAAAGGGAGTATTTTCTTTGCATTAAAAGGAGAACATTTTGATGGGAATAAGTTTGCTGAACAAACATTACTTTCGGGAGCGGCTTATGCCGTTGTCGATGATATAAGTCTTAAAGCTAAAGACCGGTTTATTCATGTTGAAAATGTCTTGATTACTTTGCAGCAATTAGCTAACTATCATAGGAAGCAGTTTCAGATACCTATTATTGCGATTACGGGGAGTAATGGCAAAACAACAAGTAAAGAGTTATTAGCTGCTATTTTTCAGAATCATTATCGTACGCATTACACTAAGGGAAATTTAAACAACCATATTGGTGTTCCAATCACGCTATTGAATATGCCTTTAGATACAGAAATTGCGGTGATAGAGATGGGAGCAAATCATATTGGAGAAATTGCGGCACTTTGTAATATCGTAGAACCTAGCCATGGAGTCATTACAAATGTCGGGAAAGCTCATCTTGAAGGATTTGGAGGTTTTGAAGGAGTGAAAAAAGCGAAGGCTGAATTGTATGGTTACTTGCACAAAAGAAATGG
>JBLHJZ010000469.1:0-4500 GCA_047619515.1 Saprospiraceae bacterium
CGCCAATATTTGATCGGATAAAGCGATTGGAAAAAGAAGGCTTTATAAAAGGTTATTCTACTATTATTGATAAGGAAAAACTAGGGTTTAAGTTGGTCGCTTTCTGTACAGTGAGATTAGAGCGTCACCATAAGGATTGTCTAAATGAATTTGAAAGAGATGTAAAAGAGTTACCTGAAGTTGCCGAATGTTATCACATTGCAGGGATGTTTGACTATCTATTGAAAGTCTACGTCAAAGACATGGTGGATTACCAATATTTCATAACGAAAAATTTGGCTTCCTTAAAAAATATCGGCCGAGTCCAAAGTTCTTTTGTAATGACGGAAGTTAAAAATGACAACGTACTTCCTTTATAATTGGAATTGGAATACTAAGATGGCTTTCTCCCCTTAACCATTTTCAATATCCCCGCTCACTATAAATAACCGTCCGATAAAGTAGCCAATTGTTCGCTACATCTCTTTTCCAAATATCCATTCGCTGAACATTCGCAAATGGATCAGTATCACGGAGAACTCCTTTGGTCTTTAATTGCCAGTTCATCGTTACATAGCCCATTGATTCGCCGGATTGAATTTCCTTGATTTGTACCGCTACCACGAACTCGTTTTTCTCGAGATTTCGGAGCATATTTTTTATAAAAAGGTTGATGTCTTCTGGTTTATTGATAGGGGAGAGGCTCTGGTAATCTTTTGAATACAAGCTCTGAAGACATGCCTCGTTTCTATCATTGAGGCAGTTGACGTATTCCTGGATGCGCTCTTTTAAAAGCACCCCGGAGTTTTGTTTCTGCAAACCCTTCGCAGCGTTGCAGGTTTGAAAAAATAACAGTGGAAGGAAAAGAAGAAATAGGTATTTCATGTTTTTTAGCTTGTGTGGTGGTAAAATAGTAAATTTGATGGAAGAAAAATATTATGAAGGGTATTCGGTTTTAGGCTTTCGGTATTCGGCGGTTGAACCGGGGTTACCGAAACCGAAAACTTAATACCTAATACCTAACACCAAAAACCCACATGACCCTAATCTATTCCCTCGACCTTATCGGAACCTTCGTCTTCGCCATCAGTGGAACCCTAGCAGCCGCGGAGAAGCGATTCGATATTTTCGGAGCAGCCGTGCTTGCCTTTGTTACCGCAGTGGGCGGTGGCACCATCCGGGATTTAATGATAGGTAATACACCCGTAGGTTGGATGAAAGATTTGAATTATTTGCTTTGTATAGGATTAGCTATTCCAGCAAGTTATTTTTTTCGAAGTTATATTCAAAGACTGCGTAAAACGATGTTTTTATTTGATACGATAGGTATTGCCTTATTTACTGTATTAGGTGTAAAGACAACTCTTGCCATCGGGCTTTCTCCGGTGATAGCGGTAATGATGGGGACGGTATCTGCGGTATTTGGAGGAGTGCTAAGGGATGTGTTTTCGAATGAGGTGCCCCTGATTTTTAGAAAAGAAATCTATGCGACAGCCTGTATAATCGGAGGGCTCTGCTACTTGCTTATTTTAAAAACGGGCTTAGCGGAAGACTGGGTTATTTTTTTGACGGTGCTGATTGTGATTGGTATTCGAATACTGGCAGTGAAGAAAGGGCTGAGCTTACCGAAAATTATTTAAGATTTAAGAATTAGGATTTAAGAATGAGTTCCCCCAATCCTAAATCCTAATTCTAAATTCTAAAACCCCTAATTCTCTTTCGCTTCCTCCGGCGTCATCGTTACCTGGATAACATTATTTTCATCAAAATATAAATTGACGGAATTTTTGATATCTTCGGAAGACAGGCCATTGACATATTTTTCATAATCCTCAAATTGTATACCGGCAGGGTCGGCGCCATTTTGGTAAGCATATCTAAGGCTTCTACTCCAGAAGCGGTTTTCTTTAAGATCCTTGATTCGTCCTTGCCGCTGTGTCTCTCTGACTTTGACTAAATCTTTTTCATCAGCACCATTTTTACGGGCATACTTTAAATCAGCCTTTGCCGTCTTGATCAACTCTTCCATCATCGGAGGGTCAGCGTTGAAAGAAATGGTAATCGAATATTCAGAAGAAGGATATTGAGAAACATCACCGCTAACTCTTACCCCGTATACACCACCTTTATCTTCACGCATAGATTCGCGCATTTTTATACGAAGTACATCAAGCATGGAGTTGAAATTATATCTATTGACCGCATCCCATTCGAAGTCACCATGATAGATGATATTCACCAGGGATTTTGGGGCTTCCCCTCTTGATAAAGCTTTAGTGATTTTACTTGGAAAATAATCTGCGCCTACGTCTTTGAAGCTTTCAGTCCGATTAAGAGCAGGCAATGAACCAAGATAAGTAGCCAGTAATGGCTTTAAGGTTTCTACGTCAAAATTTCCAACGAAAAGGAAAGTGAAATCGCTGGCATCAGCAAAACGTTCGGTATAAATTTCGAAAACACGATCCAAATCAATGAGTTCTAATTGATCCTCCGTAGGGAAACCTCTTCGTGGATGGTTTTTAAAAGAAATCTTTGAGACCTGATCAGAAAACCAGTACTCAGGATTTGACATCAGGTTTTTATAGACGGATCGCTGCTTAGCGATATAGGATTGCAAAGCGGATTCATCTTTTCTAGGTTGGGTGAAAAACAAATGAACCATTTGGAGTAAGGTTTCTATATCATCAGGGGAAGCGGAGCCATTGAAACCTTCATAGAGTTCGCTGATATAGGGCGAAATTCTAAGCGTTTTACCGGTCATTTTCTTTTGGAGTTGGCTCTGATCAAAGGTAGCAATTCCTGAATTATCGACTATTCTCGCCGCATTACTGGCATTAGAATAATCCTTGTCTTCATATAACGAAGAGCCTCCAGGGCTATAGCCACTCACCAGGATTTCATCGTTTTTAAAGTCGGTAGGTTTTAAAACGACTTTCAATCCGTTGGCCAAGGTCAATTCTGTTACTCCGATATTGTCCAGTTTTCGCTCTTCTTTGATCGGAGCAGCAGTGGGCATCTCCGCCATTAATGGTGCATCGGAGACATTATCGACATAAGGTTTGATATCTTTTTTACTGACATTTTCTAAAAGGGCAAAAATATCATCTTCGGTAGGAATCGGAGTGCCAGGCTTATCAGGAGCGGTAATCACCACTACTCTGTTTTCAAAAGTAATCCATTTTTCAGCCAAGGCATCGATTTCTGCTAATTGAATGGTCGGCAGGTAGAGTTTGTAAAAACTGACTTCATCTTCAATGCCGGGAATGGCGATACCATCTACAAAATGAGCCACATAGCGGGAAGCAAAGCGACGGGAATCCGTTTTGTCCAGTTCTTTAAATGCTCGCTCCATATTGTGGAGTATCTCTGTTTTTTGTCTTTCCAGTTCCCCTTCGGTAAAACCGTGGCGCAATACTCTTTCATTTTCATCCAACAACACGGAAAGTCCTTTTCTGGCGCCACCTTCAGCAACCATCGCATAGGAAGAGTAGGCGTCAATGTCCCCGAGGTCACGAGAATACCCCGTGAAAGCCCAATTGAAAGGAGGGCTTGCACTTTGTGCCAGTTCATTGAGACGGGCGCCGAGCATATTGTTATACAGCCTGTGCACAATACTTTGCCGATACTCATTCATCGTTTTTATAGGCATATGATCATGCTTATACATCAACTGTACATTGGTGAAAGGCGCTTCTTTATCGGTCACGATGGAAACGAATGTTTCCTTGTGTTTTGGAACATCATAGTATTCCCGCTCTCTTGGATTATCCGGATTGGTGAGTTTTCCAAAACGAGTTTTAATTTCCTTTTCCATTTGGTTGACATCGATGTCTCCGACGATGATTACGCCCATCAAATCCGGACGATACCAATCTTTATAAAAACGTTTCACGACGTCATAGGCAGCAGTCCGGATAATTTCAGGTTTTCCGATCGGTAAGCGCTCTGCATATCTTGAACCGAAATATTGACTTGGCAGATATTCGTTAAACATTCTTTGGTTGGCACTCAACCGGGATCGCCATTCAGACTCTACGACTCCTCTTTCTTTATCGATTTCTTCATCATCAAAACTTAATCCTCCTGCCCAATCTTCTAGCACGAGCAAGCCTTTATCTAATAATGCGGCACTATCTGTTCTGACTTGTAGCATATAAACTGTTTCATCAAAACTGGTATAAGCATTGAGATCAGGGCCGAATTTGGTGCCGATAGATTCCAGAAAATCAACCAGTTCACTTTTTTTGAAATGCTCAGAACCATTAAAAGCCATGTGCTCTACAAAGTGAGCCAGCCCTTGTTGGTCATCATCTTCCTGGATGGCGCCAGCATTAAGTGTAAGGCGGAGTTCTACTCGGTTCTCTGGTTTGGTGTTTTTACGGATGATATATTTAAGACCGTTAGCCAATTGCCCGGTTTTGATATCTGGGTCAACCGGGATGGGCTTCAGTTTAGGAGCAACAGAGACATCGGCGGCCATATCTTCGGCCTCTTCAATCATTGTTTCTTTTGTAGCAACTT
>JBLHJZ010000470.1:0-4497 GCA_047619515.1 Saprospiraceae bacterium
CTTTTTCGATCGCATCTGCCCATCGTTTTTTGGCGCCTTCCAGCTGCTGATTAATTTCTTCCGGCGTCTTATACCGATTCAATAACCTTGGATTGATCCCGTCAAGAGAAACGCTATAAACGGTAAATCCCTGATTTTTATATTTTTTGTAGGTTTCGACGACGTGAGGATTTGCTTTACGACAGGGCCCACACCAGCTTGCCCAGAAGTCCAAGAGTACAATTTTACCTTTAAGATCTGACAAGGCAATTTCTTTTCCATTGGGATCTTCGAGTCTGATATCCGGTGCGGGTTTACCGACCTGAATCAACTCGTTAGCTTTCATCATTTTGATTCTTGCTTCCTGCGCCTGGACAATAGCATCGAAATCGACGGTGTACTTGGAGTCAGGAGATTCTTTTAATAATTTATCCCGGATTTGCTTCAATAGGTCTATTTTATTGACATCATTTCCGAATACATTCAAAGTTGCAAATGCCGCAGCCAGATCGTTGGATTCTGAGAGAATGTAGGTTTCCATGGCTTCTCTACTGTTAGTTTCTGCCAAAAAGCCTTTCATGTTTTTAGTGAAAGCCTCAGAAGCTTTAGCACCACCCAAGGTGTAATCAGATTTATCAAAAGTACTGAGATCACCTTCGACATTGATCATTTTTTCGGTACCATCCAAAATGAGATAGGATTTTTTAGCACCTATCCGCATCCGGTAAATACCAGCTTCGAGTTTATCTTCTATTACCATTTTGAACTTCCCGTCACTACCAATTTCGGTATTGGGATACATCAGGTTTGAATTATCGAAATTTACTCTGTCAAAATAGAAAGATAGATCTCCGGCATTCGTTATTTTACCCTGGATGACGACTCCTCCTGCGTTGATGGAGGCTCCGGAGTTGGTGCAGCTCATCTGAAGGGAAACTACTGCAATAGAAAGAAAGAACAGCAATAAATTAATTTTTTTCATTATTGATATGTTTAGCATTTTCGATTTAACAAATATTTGCTTGAAATGTTGGACGATTTTTATAAATAAGGCCTGTTCGCACAGCCAGATAATTCAAAAACTTATCCAAAGTTGAAGGAAAATCATCCTCGGCTTATATATGCAAATATACTTAAGTATGATGACAAAAGGAGCGGGACGTTTTGATTTTAACAAAACCTTTGAGCCGTGGAAGCCCCGTAGAGCCACAAAGAGATGGCTTTTTATGGTTGGAATATCGGTTTGAAAATATTAGGGTTCCAGGTTGGTGTAATTCTCAGATTCTACGGAATAGGAATACTCGATAATCGATCCTGCCCTGATCGTGCCTTCTGAAAATAACACCATCGCCCCTGTGGGCGAATATTTGGCCATTATCACAAAGCACTACCGCAGTAGCACTACTGTCAAATTCGACGACGGTCAGTCCAATTTCCTGTTGTGAAATTTTTTCCCATTTTATAGGATCATCATGGCTATAGGCAAAGGTGGCGCAGAAAAGAAAGCCAAGTATTAATATTTTTTTCATAGCAAAATAAAAATTGTTTGCACAAATATAGGCTGTTCTTCTGAGAATTGTAAAAGAGGAGTTACAAAAAACGGAGATATTAAGTTTCTAGAAAAGGAGGAATCGCGGAGAGCGTTATTGATGACCTGTCCCTTATTTGTAAACAAACATTAAATAAAATGCCTGTATTAACCTCTGCGTTTTCTCATTCTCTCTGTGGTTATTTTTATAAACCGCAAAGAAAAGGAGGAATCGCAGAGAGGGAACAGAAATTTTACTTTGTAAAATAGATTGATATGAGTTTCGTTAGTTCACTTATTTCCTAATTCCTAAATCAAATACCGATTGATCAAAAAGAACAAAACCAGGTAAATCCAAAGTGCATCAAGGAAGTGCCAGTAAAGGGTCAAAAGCCGAAGTTTAAGGCGTTTGGCAGGATCAGAAAAATAAACTAAAACACTGACCGGTTCCTTCATACGCTTTATGGCGGTAAGAAGAAATAGCACCAGGAAAGGAAGACCAGCGATGACATGCACAAAGTGAAGCCCCGAAATAGCATATAAATAAGAAGCAGAAAGATTAGAGTCAATAAAAATATCACTGGCGAACAAAGCGCTCCACCCAAAAAACTGGCTGACCATAAAAAGTACGCTTAGGATGATCGTGTAGAGCAGTGCTTTCTGGTAATTCTCTGTCTCATCCCAGAGATAACATTTTTTTGCCCATTGCAAGGTGGCACTACTTCCCAGTAGAATAAGTGTATTCACTAGGAAAATAGGCGGGAAGTTGATTTCCGGCATCTTTTCCCCATTTTGGACACGGGAATACACAAAAGAAGCGGTGAGTGCCAGAAACAACATGGTGAGGCTCCCTATGGTGAGTACCATAATAATATTATACGGGTGGAAGAGTAAGGCGCTGTCCTCTTGTCTTAGTTCTGATTCCTGATCCATATTAGGTCTGCTTATTTTAAGTTACAAAACACCGATAAACATTAATAAGTTGAAATAATACTTGATTTTTTATCAAAAAAAAAGGGGAATAATGATCAAGTCATTATTCCCCGCTATGCTAATTACAATGACAATTTCCAAAAGAAATGTGATTGTAAGGTCAAATCATTTTATTCTACCATCAACTTTTTAGTAATAAAACCATTCTCCATGTAAATTTTCAATATATACATGCCAGGAACGCGGTTGTTCAAATTGAATGTGCTTTGAGTACTATTAATGTTGCGATCAACAGAAAGCAATTGACCATTGATGTTGTAAATTTCAATCTCCTGGATGGGTTCATTTTCAACACTGGTGACGGTTACATAACCGATCGCTGGGTTTGGTGCAACAGTCACAAGATTTGGACTCAATATAATCTCATCGGCAGAGACGACTAGGTCAAGTGTGACTAAAGCTCTTGGAATAACATAAGCCATGATCTCTGCAATATTAGCTCTCGCTTTTTCTGCGGACATACCTTCATTAAGGAGTAATCCATTAGTGTGGAAGGTTCCTCCAGCAGGATAAGGAAGTAAATTCCACGGCACTCCGTTAGGAAAGTCTGGCAAAATTGGTGGAGAAAGTGCATTTGGATCCCACCAGTTGATGACGACACCTTCATCCTCTCCAAGGGAGTTATTTGGGCTTTTCCAGGAAAACCCTCCCTCATAATATGGGTGCCCGATTTCTGTTGAGTCAGTAGGATTAACCCATAAAGCAGCATTTGCCTGTGCACTTTGTGTAACTGCATCATTGAAGTTTAAATCTTTCCAGGCTTGATTCATTCCTGAACCTTCTTGATGAGCACCAATTTGCTTTAATCCCTGAACCTGGACAATCGGATCTCCTGTAGTAGGAACGATTAAGATTGCATCATCATAAGGTGCAAATTGGTCAGCGATAGATTGTACAGAAATAATCGGCACAGTCTGATCATCTAACCACGAAATATCACCCAATGCTCCTCCAACCTGTATGGTTAGATGAAAATCACTTGAATAATTGACGTGATTTGGATAATTAGTAGTATCTCCTGCAGGTAATCCAAAAGCAGCGTCAGGAGCAATAGTCAGTACTTTTCCTTCAATATCACCATGATAAGCCGGCACTACCATCGGTGTCTCTGGAACTCCATCCGGAGGATTGACATCCAAAAGGAATTTTCCGACAGGATTTGATGATAATGGAATTTCATTATAGAATGAAAGACCGTTAACACCAAGAACGAGATAACCTCCTGTTCCAACTCCCCAACAAGCAATTTTTGTTTCATCTATGCCATAAAGATTCGCATCCTCTGCAACTGTCTTTTTGAAAAACCTTACTGCAGTTCTTCCATCTTGCAAACCTCTGTAAGCAGCCTGAATCAAACCTAATGCTCTTTCAGGTTGCGTTTCTGCAAGAGGATTCCAACCCAATCGGTAATCTACGGAAGCCGCCACAAAGCCACGCTTAGCTAGTTGTGTGCAAATTTCAACCACAGAAGAATCCGTCTTTGTTCCTGCAACCTGACCATTGGTTACGTTGGGTAAAAAGTTGCCGGTATGAAATACAAGCATAAGAGGTCTTTCTGCCTGCGTATCACCTGCAGGTTCATAAATATCCATTTTCAGCGCCTGTGGAATAGCTTCTCCAAATATAGAAAACGCTAGCACTGTTGCGTTGACGCCATAAACCACATCTGTAGTGATGTCAACGTCTGTAAATATCTCTGTTTCATAGCGTTGAGCCTGACTCAAAGAAACGGAAAACATAAAAATAATTAGATAAGTAAATATCTGTTTCATAAATAAGAGTTTAATGATTAATTAATTAATTTATTTCCTTTTTTTATTCCCTGGTTCATAAGTCAGGGAGACGTATGCTAATCTTCCAATTCGGGGGCCTCCGTAAGTTTGGAATCTTTGTTTGTCCAAAATATTGGAAGCTCCGATTTTTAGTGTAGAGTCGATCTTTTTAAACTTGTAATTGACTTGTGCGTCAAGCATGTCATAGGTCGGTATTAATCCTGT
>JBLHJZ010000471.1:0-4489 GCA_047619515.1 Saprospiraceae bacterium
ATCATTGATAGATTTTATAAAAGCGGAATCCTTATCCGGAGAAATATTTAGCTGATCCATTGTGATGATTAGCTTAGAACGGTTAAAATTCTTAAAATCCAGCGGCTTAAAAGAACCATTAGAATCCGGAAAGATGTTAGCAGTGGAAAAGGCTGCATATTTTGAAACGAAATTTTGAAAATCCCAAAGCTCTTCCTCCCCTACCTGCACTACCTGAAAAGGTTGCTGGTAGGTTGCTACAAAAGGGAGCATATTCTTTGGATTCTGTAAAAGCGTCAGGGAAGCTTCGTACATCCGGCGGATTTCATAATCATCAAATCCTTCACTCATGATCTCTGTTGCCATTGTTTGGTCAATCACTGGCCGGATCGTATCCAAACCTATCCAGGATTTTGCCCGCAGTACCTTTTGCACCCGTTCATTGAGATCTCGCTGCGTAAAAAGCCCTCTGTCCACCAATCTCCGGATGGTATTAAATCGGTTTTCAAAACTATCTTTTATTATAAAAACATCCACCCCCGCATAGGCCAAATCCTGAAAAGCTTCATTTTGCCAGTCTGCGATCAACAAACCATCAAACCCGGTATGCTGATCCAGGTATTTTTTTAGGAAATGCGGAGGCAACAATCTTAAGGTATCCAATTGAAAAATCGCCGGATCCAAATGAATTCCTGAAACGCCATCTCCTACAAGCCTTTCGTATCTATATAACATACTGTCCCGTATACCCGTCGTATCGTTTTGAATATTATGGAATTCATTAAAATCTCCGGCAATGGAAAGTATGTTCCGACTTTGAATTTTCGCCAGCAACATGGAAGACCGGCGAATGACCGTTTCCTGGTCATTTTCAAAAGTATTAAAATCAAAATTCTTTGAGGTAGTTGTATTGATATTGATGGAAGGAACCAAGACCAGATTAAATCCGAGGTTACTCAGCTGATCAATAAAATAAGTAGTAATAAGCTCTCGTAAAGTATCATTAGCTATTGCGCTGATGGTAGCAGCTAAGGGAAGATTAGTGATATCCGCAAATTGATTGTGTAAAGAGACCTGATTTGAGGAGGCATTAAATAAAGGAACCCTGGAAACCTGTTGCAAAGTATCAATGAGCGAAATGTAGTCCATCAACTTCAGATCCTCCAAAATCACTCCTCCAAGTCTATTTTCTGCGGTCAGTCGAATAAGATTCTTTATTTGAAAACTGTCCTTTAAATCCGGCTGAAACACCAGTAACTGGCCTATTTTTTCATCAGTGGACATAGAAAGTACAGCTGAATCCGCCTCCGAAGTAGTTGATCGTAAAAAAGGAGCATGAGAAGGCACATAAGTTACCTTCTGCTTTGTGCAAGCCAGCAAGATCACCACCACCATACTTATCAGCGCTATATACCTAAACATAGAATCTCTTCTCCGTTTTCCAAAGTGATTTAAATTTTTTGGTGTAAGTATTGTTTTGTTTAATCCTGTGAAGGTAATAAAAACAGGAGTTTCAATTTAATATAAATTATAATATGAAGCAAGAAATATATAAGAATAAATTCTATTCGGTAAGTTAAACTTTTATAATAGCGTTCGGGATATTTTTACATTGACTCCTTAGGAATGAGTTACAATTTAAAGTAATAATTGAGTACCGTTTTTAATGATGAATGGATGGATGAAAGAGAATGAATTGATTTGATATTTTACAAAAAAAATCACCCAATCTGTATCTTTTGTGAAGACTATGCATTATGTACTTGAAACGGTCTATTTTGGCGATTAGCTGTTTGCATTACTTCCACAGTCAGGACAACTCGTATCTGGCTGTGGGCAGTAGGCCTCCCAAAGCGAAAAATCCAGTTTTACCATCTAAAAACGGAATAAAATGTTCTCGAATTTACAAATAAGTCGTACCCTTGTAAAAAATGACATCTTGATGGATAAGTCAAATAAGATTGTTTCCAGTGAGTCGATGCAGGAGGAATGGGTACAGATACGAGCAGCACAGGCAAATCCTGCAGCGTTCCGTTCATTATACGATAAGTACTTTGAAGCAATTTTCCGTTTCATTTATCGCCGGACTGCTGATCAGGATCTTTCTGGGGATATCTGCTCTCAGGTCTTTTTGAAAGCGATGCAAAAACTACACGGCTACCAGTTTAGAGGTGTTCCTTTCTCTGCCTGGCTATATAGAATCGCTGCTAATGAAGTAGCACAATACTATAGAGAAGAGAAAAAGAACCGGGTGGTGAGTATTGAAACCGCACAATTATCAGATTTAATTGACGAGATAGAACATGCTGATAATCATCATTTACGAAAAGCTATGATTACTGCTATTGACGATCTAAAAAAAGAAGATATCCAGTTAATTGAAATGCGGTTTTTTGAACAAAGACCCTTTAAGGAAATCGCTGAGATTATCGGAATTACCGAAAGCAATGCAAAAGTAAAAACGTACCGTATTCTAGAGAAATTAAAGAAAAAAATCATCCAAATCACCAAACAGGGAGGTCGGGCTCCTGAGATGTAAACCTAATTTCAAAATGACTACTGACAGGTAGGCACCATGAAGTAACACAAATCAAGCTCACTTTCTAAACTTTTTATGATATGGAAAATAACAATTACAATATTAAGTTAGATCCTGAAAAATTATCCTCAGGCGAAATTGGTAAACACAAAGATTTTGATGGCTTACTGCAGCAATTTCAAACGCCGCAAACGCCGAAGAGTCCCCTTAAACCCCTCTATTATCTGGCAGGTGCTCTGGCTGCTGCCATAGTTGGCGCACTATTGTATTTCAACTGGGCAGGTGATACCGGAGGGTTTGAAGAATTGAGTACTCCGCAGTTTCTAGCATCTCAACCTTATATTAATCCACCTTTTGAAAAGGTCGAAAAAGCTTTTGGACTTGGACAGCTTGATGCCAATGCCGGGGGCACCTATACTTACGAAAACGGAACTAAAGTAATCGTTCCTACTGCTGCTTTTCTAGATGATCAGGGAAATTTGGTTTCAGGGGAAGTCGACATCAAATATCGGGAGTACCACGATTATATTGATTTTTTCGTATCCGGCATTCCAATGGAATACGACTCTGCCGGTACACAATACAATCTCGAATCCGCAGGTATGATGGAAATTTATGCCGAACAGGATGGCAAACGCTTGAATATCGCCCCGGGTAAAAACATCAATGTAGAAATGGTTTCTGAGATCATGGTGGCGGCTAATGACCGGGCCAACATTCCGAAATTCAATGTGTATTCGCTGGATGAGGAAAAGAGGAATTGGGTGTATGAAGGCCAGGATCAAATGGAAATCTTGGAAGAGGATATTACCAATCTTTTAAGAGATGGGGATAAGATAGAAGGGGAAGCTTCTGAACCAATAGCCGAATATCAGAACCTCCTGGTTAAAATTCAACAAGGTGAAACTACCGAATTGGCAACTATCGAAGCTACGATCGCCAGGCCATTACAACCCGTGAAACCGGAAAGAGAAAACGGTAATGATTACGTTTTTAATTTAAAATTTGCGGACGAGGATATCGTTTTTTCAAGTAGGTCAAATCCTACTCAGGCAGAAAGAGCATTGGATCAAGTACAGGATGAAATCAATCAATTGCATCGACAATACGAGAATACGCTTTGGCAGGTCTCTCCTCAGGTTACTGGTTTTAACCAGCAAATGGTAGAACAGACTAATTGGGATGATGCTAAAATCGAACGCCTAAATAATAGGGACTATAAGCTTACCCTGATCAATCCTGACAAAACGATTGAGGTTATTGTTAATCCTGTATTGAGTGCAAACGATTATAATAATGCGATAGCAGATTTTGATCAGCAAATGGCTGCTTTTACACAACAACTAGCTGACAGAGAGCTTCAATTAGCGGCTCAAAAGCAAGATCTTATCCGGCGTTTAAAGAAAGAAAGAGCGATCGCTAAGAAGAGTTACGAAGAAAAACTGGCTTACTACCAGGCGCAGGGAAATGTTAATGCTGCTGCCGAATTAATGATCACTAATAAAGTAATGAATAGGTTTACGGTCAGTCAGTTCGGTATCTGGAATTGCGATCGTCCCCTCCCTCCTTTTATTTACAACATCAAAGGAGCGTTTGTCGAAAACAAATCCAAGAAGCAATTTAAGCATAATACTGCCTTTTTGATTGATAAAAACAAGAATACGGTGCTCCGGTTTTATGCCAGTGAGAATGCAAACGTAACTTATGACAGTAAATCCGAAAACATGATGTGGATGATCACTAAGGAGAACAAAATTGCAATGTGTAGCCCTGATCGGTTTAAAGAGATTAAACAGGAGACCAGAGCGCATACCTTTGTAATGGATCTGGTCGATCAAACGATTAACAGCGAGGAAGATTTAAGAAAAATACTGACTTTTTAAGATATTAAAACCCTTTTAACTAGCGCTATCCTAGCGGTAAAAAAAGGCCCTGTTGCTTGATGCGACGGGGCTTTTTTTAGAGTAACCG
>JBLHJZ010000472.1:0-4462 GCA_047619515.1 Saprospiraceae bacterium
CTCCGGAACAAATTTCCTAGGTAAAAGCAATTCCCCATAAGGGCCGCCGTCAAGATAAATACCGAAGTCAAGTTCCTTCAGGATTTCTAATTTTGAGAATTTTCCTATCTGTATCAAATTATTACTAGATTATTGAACGACAAAGGTAAGGAAAAAAAATACCAGTTCGCTAATGCAGCATCTCATAATCATGGCAATCGCAAGAATGGCTTCAAGCTAGTGATCGCTTCGCATGTGATTGGGCTACGCCCATGTGATCGACCTACGGTCTTGTGGGATCGCTTCGAAACGGCCTCACAAGACCGTAAGTCAATCACTACATCACATGCGAAGCGATCACTAGTGTTTTTTCTTCCAAAATTTCCAGTTGCGTTTCTTTTTCTTTTGCTTGACGAAGATATAGCGAAGCGTCAAAGCACTTTGGCTTTCTAAAAACCGATCTCCACTAAAAGCATTGATGGCAGGTTTGTAATCCATGGAAATATTCAATCGATCCAGGGACATTTCAATACCAGCAATGAGGCTTACACCGGAGGGATCGGGGTTTTCGGAACCGGCGGCCCAGCCTTTATGAACACCAGCACCATAGTAAAAATTAAGCCGCTTACCGAGGAGTTTTCTATGCTCTTCGTATAAAATAGTGATTTGAGCATTGTCGGTACTCCGAAGCGGTACTTGAAATATGGCTTCCAGCGTAGTGTATTTGAATACCTTTTGCTGTACAGAAAATCCGAAGTTAGAACCCAATCTGACACCAGCGGCTGTTCGGTATCTTTGCGCGTTGACATTTCCGAGACTTAATAACAATCCACTTAACAAGAGTATTCTGAGCATATTGTACTATTTTAGCGCATCAAATTTTTATCCTATCGTAGGTTGAATTTTTAAACGATAATCATTTTGACCTTAGTATAGAGGAGAGGTTATTCGGTGTTGCGTTAAAGAAAGAATAAAAAAAGTAGAATGGTAAAATCGTGGAATGGTTCAACCTTGGACTATTTCTATCCCTTTCAGCCCTTTTGTACCATTTCTACCTTTCAAATATTATCTTTGGAAAAAAAACTCGATGTTCCACATTATTTGGCAGTTTATAAAATTTTATTTTGTAGCGACGACGAAGTATAGGATCCATTCTCCTTTTGTTTTTGATTTTATAAAAAATGTACTGGAAGACAATCGCTTGTTTTATGCTTATCATGAGGTCGAGACCGTCCGAAAGCGCTTACTCAATAATACGCAGGAAATTGAAGTTACGGATCTCGGGGCAGGTTCAAAATTTGCAAAAGACAATAAGCGATCTATCCGGCAGATTGCCAAAACGGCCCTCTCCTCCCCTTCCTTTTGCCGATTATTATTTAAACTCACCAACTACTATAAACCTGATACGATCCTCGAAATGGGAACCTCGCTTGGTATTTCTACCGCCTATCTTCGCAAGGGCGCTTTGAACGCCAGATTACTTAGTCTTGAAGGATGTCCTCAGATCGCTGCCCAGGCTCAAAAGGTTTTCAAAGGATTAAAATTAAAAAATATGGAAACCGAAGTCGGGGATTTCAGCAGCACTTTGCCAAAATCTTTGCAAACACTCGGCTCCCTTGACTTGGTATTTTTTGATGGCAACCACCGTAAAACTCCTACCCTGCAATACTTTAATAAAGCCTTTGAATTTGCAACAGATAACTCAGTTTTCGTCTTCGATGATATCTACTGGTCAAAAGAAATGATCGAAGCCTGGGACATTTTAAAAGCGGATGAACGGGTGACCCTTTCTATTGACCTATTCTCCATGGGTATCCTGTTTTTCAAAAAGGATTTTAAAGCAAAAAAGCATTATAAGCTGGTGAAGTGGTGGTGGAAGCCCTGGATTATGGGGTTTTTTAGGTAAAAAATCTTACTGACCTGATTTTTTGAATAGGTTTTATTCCTTTTACAGTCTTTAGCAGAGAAGATTTTGCAGTTTGGTTTAATTGAGTTTTCATTTGATAATTGAGGTTTCAGCGTACATTATTTTTGGTTTTTTATTTTCAATAAGATGATACAAACATACAGCGGAATATCACTTATTAAAATAGCCGGAACGTAACGGATAAGAAATGAAGAGTAGTGTGCAGGAATCAGCAGGTAAGTGGTAGCAGAATCAGGCTGCTGACGGTGAGAGACCCCTTGGGGTTTATAATTCAAGCCTTTAAGAACTAAAAATCACTACTCAAAATGCTGATCTTCGAGGTATAAGAAAATATGTCGTCGGGTGGATTGTTGATCGGTGTCCATTATTTCTATAAAATAGTTTCCGGGTTTGAAATCTTTGAGTTCAAAAGTTATTTGGTGTTTTCCTTTTTTAAGGAACGGGTTTCAAATAAAACTTGGTGTATTGTCCCATCAAAATTTTTAATGCTAGCAGTAAGTTAGTCGGAATCACAAAAACTCTATATTGGTCATAATAAACGCCATATTGCTCAAAGGACTCTTCCATGCTATAAATGGCGTCAGGCGATTTCATTTGAGGTTCGGATGCTGATGCCTGAAACTTATAGGAGGTAGCATCTCCTCTCGGCATTCCCGAATTGATCCAATCGTTTATCAATTTAATTTCCGTATCGCTAAGTTTTCTGCTGTTGCTTCATCTTGCGACTGGCTAAATAATGACGTAAAGGCAAAAAATATAATTATTATCTCTTCCATAATCAAATATTAAAAAACCAAATGGATTTCTAAATATAATCAAACTAAAAGAGAATATTATGTTCCTGAACAGGAAAAATCGGGGACTGGAGAGAAAAGAGGGTTGTCGGACATTAGTCATACAAATCATGGGTTAAATCCAGTAGCGTTCTAATATTGAGTACCTAAAGACACACAGCCACACAGCCCTGGTTTATTTATCGGGGCTATCCAAGATAAAGTCCCGATGGGACAAAAAAGTGCATTTAGGCATACCTTGACGCATGGAATAGGTACTTCATATGTATCCCTTGCTTCGGATTTGAACTAGCGATTCGCAAGAGTCATCCCGAATTTTCGAAATGATTATTTATTTTTCGACGCTGAAGGACGCTGATTTATATGATTTTTTATATCGATTAGCACCTTCGGCGCTAATAAAAGCATAATTTTAACACCCCCGCGAAATATTGGGGTCAGCGTCTTTCTGCGTCAAAGAGAAATTTGGGATGATCAAATATTCAGTTTTGATCGCTCAATATTCATCATGAGTATTACTTCTGCTTCCTTTCTTTTCAACGCTTTTAGTAAGCTCTTCCTTTGGACCAGGTCTTTGGCATATTGGGATGTTGCTCTTTTGAGTAATACTTTCTCTGTGACTTCTGTCAGCTTATATAAGGTATAACTTTCCTCCTCTCCTACCGCTTTCGCGCTCAACTCCACCCAGATCATATCGCCGTTTTGCTTTCGAACCTGAATGACCTCATTTTCGCTAGAAATAGGATGGACACTAAATGATCCTTTTTTGCGGGTTTGAATAAATTGATTTTTCCTCAAACGCGGCATTTCTTTAGTTGCTATAAAATCTTCCAGGAAAATATTTGGCGCAGATCCTGGCATTAGCCCAAGTCCTTCATAAAATGCAGGGTTTGCAAATAGAATCTTCCGATCGTCATTGTTTACCAATAACAACATCTCTTCCAGGTTTTCAGAAATCAATTGATGGTAAAAGTGTTTTTGAAAGGACACAGATGGCCTATTATTATTAGTGCAAGCGGTCAATAATCCAACTGTAGCGCTTAAATAAGCCAAAGAGATAAACAATAGTATCTCAGGGTTCCAATCGGATAAAAAGCAAACGACAAGTAATGGAATTAAAACCAAGAATAAGCTGTAACGCTTTATTTGTGCGGGTTCTTCCTTGATTAGCTGGAAGAAGTACTGATAAGGGGGGAATGATAAAATCCTCATTTTATTCAAATTTAGGGGGTTTGAACCCTTCTAAATATATCCGTTGATCCTATTCCTAAGAACAAGGTTTAGATGGATTCTTTAAAACTGATTAACACAAAGTGCAAACTCAATCTATGTGATAAATCGTCGGTTGATTAACTATGAAAAATAGTAAAGATGGGACTATAGCAAGTTATATTTAATTGACAAATATGTTCATTTTTTATAATGCAAAAACTTTGCCAAAAAACAGAGATGAGAAGTGAAGGGTGAGAAGTGAGAAGTGAGGGGCAGTTCGCCATTCCTAATTGACTTTAGGATGGTCTCCGGAAGCCAATAGATTTCTTACTGAAGATAGAATCTTCCTTGTTTTTGGAAAAGGTCTTCATGTCTTCAATCGTGATCAAATCCGAATCTGCTTTTTTGCGGAGTGACTTGGAAAGTGCGGCAAATCGAAGGTTATGATTCCTGATGGCATCATTGACGATACCTCTGACCGTCCTGGCATTACCAAAGTATTTATCCCGGTATTCGTAGATAAAATTCATATAATCCAACAAGAATTCCA
>JBLHJZ010000473.1:0-4462 GCA_047619515.1 Saprospiraceae bacterium
TTCTCTATTTTTAGGACATCGTAAAGATAGCAAGCCAGGGGCCCTGCTGCCATTCCAGTTGCTGATTCTTCCTCGATTCCATATCGGGGTGCAAACATTCTGGTACTTACATCTCTTAAAGGGTCATCTGTTTCGGTAGTGAAAACATAATAACCTATTAAATCAAACTCCTCACTTAAAGTAGCAATCAAATCAAAACGCGGGTGAATATTTTTCAAAACGGCTGAACTGGAAACAGGGATAATAAAAAATGAATTACCAGTGTTCACCATTGAAATGGGCGCGCCAGGTATCATTTCCTCCTCCCGTAAAGATAGAGAGGCTAAAATTTCATTTCTTCTGTTGGAAATGCCTGTGTAGACCGGAGCTTTTTGTTCCATAAAAGCAAAGTCACCATTTAGCATTATCCTTCTGAGGCCATCGATTGTTTCTTTGCTGGTTTTTTGCTTATCTATTTTTCCTAATTGCCGGAGGTAAGAAAAAGTAGCAATGGTCGCATGTCCACAATGAGCAATCTGTTTATTGGGAGTGAAAAAATCAAGTTTAAAATCAGCACTGTCCGATTTTGACACAAAAGCTGTTTCTGATAAGCCGACTGCCGAAGCAATTTTTAATTTTTGATCCACCGTTAAAACGTCTGCGTTCAAAACCACACCCGCCGGATTTCCGTCTTCATCATTATCTGTAAAAGCATTTAAAATCTGTACTTCTATTTTTTGTAATTTGTCCATGATTGGGTGATTTTTAAAACAGGAGTCATTCCGATTTTTCTTAAAATTAAATAAATCAGGGTGACAAATTCTGACTAATCTAGATCAAAATTCGGGATAGCTCCTATTTTTGCGAGTCCAAAACTTCTTCAATCTCTTCTGTGGTAAAACGAGGCGTAATATGTTGTGGGCAGTTCCAGTCAAAAGCCTTGATATGGAAAATAATAATCCTTTCCGGCCGATATTGGTATGCTTCTAATTTTAACTTTTCTTCCAAGTCCCGATTTTCCTCTAAAGAAAGCACTTCTGATTTCGCATAGATTTTTAGTCGTGCTTTTCTTGGATAATCCACAAGGATTAGAGATACTTTATTATTGGTTTTTACATTGCCAACAGAGATGTATTGCTTATTCCCGGAGAAGTCAAGAAATGCCAGGGTCTGAGGATCTATCACTTTTAAAAAGCCTTTAGGTCCACCTCTGTGCTGGATATAAGGAAAATCATTTTCTCCAAAAGAAGCCATATAAAAATGATCCATTGCTTCGACCATTCCTATTTCATTTGGCGTCAACCCCTCCTTGGAGGAGTGTCTTTCCATCCTTTCGTAACTATTTCGGCTGCCGTTCTGTTCCTGCAATTTTTTAACAGCGTCTGTAAAAGCTAGTTTTGCGTAATTCATGATTCTTGTTTTTAATTGTATAGACGTTGAAACTTGTAAGTAACCGGACCATTTTATTCGAAATAAAAACAACTAGGTTTGTCTATACGTAATTCTGTCCAGGTATTTATTACGTTTTGGAAATATTTCAATTTTTGAATTCTCTGCGACCCTTCTTTTCTCTGCGGTTAGTTATCCTTCAATAAACCTTTGAAGAGTCCATGCTAATTAATATTTTTTTAAACCGCTGAGAAAAAGAGAGTCGCTGAGAAGAAACTGAAATTTTACTTTCAGTAAAATTGAGTGATACAAATTTATTTGCCAATTTATTTAATCTAACTGAATAACCTGAGGAGGCTGACTCCAATGCTTTGGCGTATCTTCGGTGAGCAGTACATCCATTGATGAACTTACACTCCCAAAATGAGGAACACTATTTTTATAAACCACCTTGCTTATTTTGTGAAACCGGATAGCATAACCACACATGACACAAGGTTCGTGTGTAGAGACCAATGTGCATCCAGACAAATCAGCACCCATTTTTTTTCGGGCCTTGCGAAGGGCTTCAATTTCTGCATGGCAGGTTATATCTTGCTTGCTACTACCGGCCTCCTCTGCTTCGGCAATAATTTGACTTCCATTTAAGATAATCGAACCTACAGGAGCATTCCCTTTCTCAGCTGCCTTTGCAGCCAGTTTGTCACATATCTGCATGTACTTTTGAAAACCTTCTATTTTATTCATATCAGGAGCTGTGAATGCTATCATATTTGATCAGATAGGCGATGTTGTTAATGTCTGCTATATCATTTACCGCTACCAGTTCTAAGCCTGGAGTATCTAAAATTATTTTTAAGGCGGTTCGGTCAATTCGACCCATTCCATTGATTGCTATTCGTTTCCTGATTATTATTTTTTATATTTTATTTGATTCTTCATATACCTTTTGTAGGATCTTTCGGGCAAAAAAGATTCGACTTTTTATAGTGCCTATTGGTACCTTGAGTTCTTTCGAAATTTCTTTGTTGTGATATCCTCTTAAAGCTTTCGTTCCGATTCTTCGATGGGGAGATCATTGATACTGGCAAATCTTTTTTCCATTAATCCATTTCCATTAAACTCCCAGTTTTCAGTTCCATAAGCGCGGTACCATTGACCGGATTTGTTCCGCCATTCATATTCGAATCTAACCGCAATCCGGCTGTCAGTATGTGCCCAGTAGACTTTTTTCAATTTGTAGTCCAGTTCCTTGTCCCATTTGCCTGTCAAAAAGGAAATGATTTCGGCCCTGCCGTTAACGAACTCAGAGCGGTTACGCCATTCGGAATCTACCGTATATGCCATTGCAATTCTTTCTGGGTTTTTTGAATTCCAGGCATCTTCTGCTGCTTGGATTTTTTGCTTTGCTGTTTCGGTTGTAAATGGAGGAATTGGATATTTCTTTTCCACCGATAATAAATTGGGATTTACACTTTTAGTCAACATGACGGGTTTATTTTAAATTGTTTTTTTGTAAAAATTAGCTCTTCATAGTGCTTCCAGAACTTCAAGTTCTGGAAGCACTCCCTTAAACAGGTTTTTCTCCTTCGATATACTCAATACGGTAATTTATAGGACTGTTTTTACGAAGCATAGCACTCACGCCACAATATTTTTCTTGTGAAAGCCGAACAGATTTCTCCACTTTCTCCTTATTCAGGTCTGTTCCGAAAAAGCGGTAAACCAATCTGATTTCAGAATAAACTTTTGGGTGTTCTTCTGTCAAATCAGCTTCGATGTCTATTTCAAACCCGGTGATAGTAACCCGCATTTTTTTCAAGAGAGAAACTACATCCATTCCGGTACATCCCGCTAAGGAAGCCAATAATAGTTTCTTTGGGCTGGGGCCTGAATCATCTCCCAATTCTCCACCGGTATCTATCCGGACTGTGTGCTTATCAATTTGGCTATCGAAAGCCATTTTATTTTTCCAATTGGTTTTTACGCTGTGCATGATATTCAATTTTATTGATTAAAAATTTAAATTACTCTTTTATTAATACTACATCAATTCATTTTTAAACAAATTCAATAAGAACAGGTTATGTTTTTTGGCCACTATTTTTATTGCGGGGTGTAATTATCATCATATTTAACATTAATATGTATCCAAATTGACCTTGATACACGAAGTAATTTAAAATAACTAATTGCAGCTATTGCAAGTACTAATAACATCGCATTGTTTGGGTTCCAGTCAAATCCTAAAACCAGAATCAAGGCTGGAACCAAAAGTAGGAAAGTAGATAATCCATAGGATATAAACAAGGCTCCAAAGTAAAATCCTGGCTCCGGTTCAAAATTTTGATTGCAAACAGAACATCGTTCGTATATGTTTAATGGATTTTTAAAATTGAACGGTTCTTTAAATAATTTTGAAGATCGGCATTGGGGACAACTATGCGTTAATATACTTTTAATAATATTCATAATTTATAGTTGATTATTAAGGAGTCAGCATCAAGTCGGTGAGTTATTATTTACTAAGTCCTTAGTTAGGAGGCGTAATAACTCACCTCCTAACATTGATATTGTAAGTTTCGTTATCGTTATTTCAAAGTACCATCCTTTTTGGCTTTTGCAATTTCACTGGCCATTTCCGATGTCTTGTAAACATGGCTGGAAATAAATCTAAAATTAGTCTGCGCTGCCTGATTGCCGTCTAAGCCCGGAATGATCGCCGAAGCCGTAGCATCACCTACTATGGCTACTTCAAAACCATCTTCCAGTAGTTCTCGCATATGTGATTCTACACAAAGATTTCCGGACATACCAGCAAGAATAACTTTGTCAATTTTTTGCTTACGCAACTGAAGGCTTAAGTCATTTTGCTCCGGTCCGAATACTTTGTGTGGACTTGATACAGTTACATAATCTTGATCTATGTACTGCTTATAAATGTCTAACCAATCTGCTCCTGATCCTTCAAAATTTTCTTTATTCAATTGGTCGCCTCTGTCAAACATGCCCATCGCGTGCATAGCAGCTTCCAATGCTCCTTCGAACTTCCAGTTGTGATCGTGCTTATAATAATAGTGAGGAGAAACAAAAA
>JBLHJZ010000474.1:0-4461 GCA_047619515.1 Saprospiraceae bacterium
GGGACTATCTCTTTAAAAAGCAAGCGAAGCAAGCTTTTTAACTATCTCTACCTCAAATAATAATGCCGCACCGAATAAAAACAAATCGATCCAAAGCCCACCATCAACATACCATGGAAAAGAAGAAATGACCAATCCTGTAAATATATTCCTCCAAAGATGCCAAAAAGAAAATATACCGCCAGCAGCCCTTCAAAGATAGTAGTCAGCGGTAATTTTTTAGCCAGATAATTTTGCTTGTTAAAACTATCCTTTATGTCCTTAATATTAAACTTCGGCGTTCGAATAAATGGCGACTTCTTTCCAATATAACCCTGGAGCACTGCTATGGTATTATGTAAAGACAATCCCATGGACAAGGCCAGAAACAAAGGAAAGAGGAAAATGAACTTAAATAGCATTTTTAGATAAGATTGCTTTTCTAACTCGGCCTGAACATTGGCGACATAGTACACAGAAATTATTGAAAGCAAACTCACCAGAAAGTACTTAAAAATACCAGCGCTCAATCCGACTTCCTGTAAGGCAAACATAGTAGGCACACTAAATACACCCATGATAAAAACGAACAGAAAAACACTGCTAGACATCAGATGGCTGGTCGAATGTAGTTTTTGCCAGAAGGTCAGATTAGACTTCCAGACCGTCGGCAACAACTTACGGGCATTCTCGGCACCGCCTTTCATCCAGCGAAATTGTTGAGATTTCAGACCGTTCATTTCGGCAGGTAATTCTGCTGGCGAGCCAAATTTTTCCAGATAAGTGATTTTCCAACCCTTGAGCTGTGCCCGATAACTAAGGTCAAGATCTTCGGTCAAAGTATCCGCTTCCCAGCCACCGGCATCCTCGATAGTTTCTCTTCGCCAGACACCAGCAGTCCCATTAAATTGTAAAAGACAATTGCCAGCCTTCCGCCCCAATTGCTCAACGGTGAAATGTACATTGAGTTGCATCGCCTGTAAGCGGGTGAGCATACTATAGTCGCGATTGATGTGCTCCCATCGGGTCTGTACCACGCCCACTTCTTTGTCCTGGAAATAAGGAATTGTCGTCAATAAAAAATCTTCCCTAGGCAAAAAATCTGCATCAAATATGGCAATAAACGCTCCTTTCGCATGGCGCATACCCTCTTTTAAAGCCCCTGCTTTATAGCCTTTACGATCTACCCGGTGGAAGAAATCTATATTAAAACCTTTGGCTTTGTACTCTTCAACTTTTCGTTTGGAAATATCAACAGTCTCATCGGTAGAATCATCGAGAATATGGATTTCGAACCGATCCTTTGGATAATCGATTTTCATGATTTTGTCCACCAGTCTTTCCACTACATACATCTCATTGAAGACCGGAAGCTGGATGGTCACAAAGGGGAGCTCACTTTTTAGGCTCGCTTTCAAATAAGTAGTATGAGCGTTTTTCCAGTAAAAGCGTTTATAGTGATACAAGAGATGCAACTGCAAGAGGCAGTAAACCATAATATAGGTGAGCGCTGTTATGTAAATTCCCAGGATTATATATGCGATGACAGATGCCATTTTATTGGTAGTTTTGTAAAAGTACAACAGACTTTAGTCTGTGAAATAGTTATAATCTTCTTCGTAAATTAAATACAGACTAACATACCTACGATAGTTAAAAGTCTGTAGTACTATAATAATTTAAAAATAGTCCATAGTATTTTATGTCCTGCAAGGACGGTCCCTCTCAAAGTACCGGAGACTTTTGAAATCCCGATCCGCTTGCGATAGGTTACCGGTACTTCTGTACATTTCAACTTATATTTGGCCGCTTTTACTTGCATTTCCACTGTCCAGCCAAAATCAGGATCCTTCATATCTATTTCGATCAGTTTATCATATCGGATTGCCCGAAAAGGCCCTAAGTCCGTGAAATGATAACGATAAAATAAGCGGATTAGATTCGTCGCCAGCCAGTTTCCGAAAATCTGTTGAGGCATCATCGCCCCGGTTTCTAAATCTCCGATCGCTCTTGATCCAATGACCATATCTATATGATCTTCCACGATCGGACGCACCAATAAAGGCATCTCCTCCGGATGATCAGAATAGTCGCCATCCAGGAAAATGACAATATCAGGTTGTTCGCTTGGTTTTTTTGCTTTTAAATACTCGATTCCTTTCAGACAGGCACTTCCATAGCCTTTTTGAGGCTGATCCAGTACAATAGCGCCATTTTCGGAGGCAACAGTCGCAGTATTATCGGTACTGGCATTATTGCATACTAAAATGTCTCTTACCAGATCTTTTGGAATATCCCTGACTACATTTCCGATAGAATGCTCTTCATTATAAGCAGGAATAATAACATCAATTACAGGTTTTGACATGCTTTTATGTTGATGCACAAAGTTAGTATAATTCACTGTATTTCTAATGTCCTGTTGCGTACATTCGTACGGGTCTTTTGCGTTGAAAGAGTAACAAAAAAGACCGATCTTCGGTTTAATAGTATATGGCAACTGCAAGATTCCGCTTAATTGCCACAAAGACACTAAGCCACAAAGTAATAGGTTATTATTTAGGGAGTCCTTAGTGCCTTTGGGTCTTCGTGGCTACCTTTTTACAATCTTGCGATTGCCCTATTTAATAGTAAGCGCTAAGCAAGAATCAAAAATTAATACCCTAACTTTGCGTTCTTTTAGGAAGCGCCCTTGAATTGAACCTTTTCCCGTTCTGTCTTGACACTTAATTGAGGTTTTTAAAGCCGGCAGAAGGAGGCGTTTTAATAAGCTGCGAAAATTGGAAATACCAAAAATATGTTAAAAAAGTACTTATTCTTTAGCTGTATTGTTTGTATCGTTACAATCTTTGCCTGTAGATCAGAAGATGATTTCATCACTTCAAATTCAGCGAAATTAGAATTTTCACTGGATACCCTGCGCTTTGATACTGTCTTTACGGAAAGAGGTTCTGCGACCAGAATCCTGAAAGTATATAACACACATAATAAGTCGATCCTTATTTCCAATATCAGCCTGGCTAGCCCTAATTCTTCTTTTAGAATAAATGTCGATGGTCTTCCCACGGCATCTATTGATGATATAGAGATAGCCGCTAAGGATAGTCTTTATATTTTCGGGGAGGTAACGGTAGACCCTGATGCACCTGTTTCTGTCAGCCCTTATGTGATTTATGATGAGATTGTGTTTGAAACCAATGGTAATACCCAGACCGTAAAGTTGGAAGCCTGGGGTCAAAATGCAAATTACATTCCCAATCGATTTAGTGCGGATAGTTTAAGTGTGCTTAATTGTAATGGAGGAGAAGTTATCTGGGATGATCCGAAGCCATATGTAGTCTTTGGGGTGCTATTTGTAGATAATTGCACCTTTAGAATTGCGGCGGGCACTCGCATTCATTTTTATGGCGGACTATCAAGGTTCGAAGATGGAGAAGGCAATACTACAATTTATAATGATGGTTTGTTGTATGTCCTTCCGGGAGGTAAGTTAAAAGTGGAAGGTACCATTGAAGATCCTGTGATTTTTCAGGGAGATCGGCTGGAAGAAGATTTTGAAGAGGTTTCTGGCCAATGGGCGGGTATCCGATTGGCGGCAGGAAGTAGTGGACACGTGATGGAAAATACAATTGTTAAAAACTCTGTAGTTGGTGTCCGGGCGGATTCTACAAATTTGATATTGAAAAATGTACAATTCTATAATACTTCCGGGAGTGGTCTCATCAGTGTTCACTCGAATATCAGTGCAGAAAATTCATTGTTCCACAGCAATAATGGAAACTGTGTCCAGTTGGAATACGGAGGGGTACATGATTTCAAATATTGCACACTGGCCAGCTATGGCGTAGATGCTTCGGCATTGCGAATGACCAATGTCCTTTGCCTTGACCAGTTTTGTACGGAGTACCGCCAATTTCCTTTAAATGCTAGTTTTAAAAACTCCATCATATTTGGCTCCCGGAAGGATGAAATCTCCCTCTTTGCTGTTCCTGAGGCCGATTTTAATTATAATTTTGAAGATTGCATCGTCCGGGTAGACGAGCTGGATGATGAAGGCAGCAACTTTACAGACTTCTTTGATCACTGCGATCCGTGTATCAATGCGACAAACGGGGATACCGTCTTTTTTGATGTCGACGAAGATGATTATCATTTAGATACCTTGTCGATAGCAGAGGGAATAGCGATGCCCTTTCCTACTATTTTATTCGACCTCGACGGTAATGAGCGCGATACAGATACACCCGACTTAGGCTGTTATGAATACCAGTAGGCGTAAAATATCCATTATTGGCTGTGGCTGGTTGGGTTTACCTTTGGGGGCGTTTTTAGTTGAAAAAGGATTTGACATAAAAGGTTCGACGACTTCTGAGGATAAACTTCCTATACTGGCCGACTTGAATATTCAGCCTTTTCTGATCAAAGCAGGCGACAAACTGGAAGGTGAAAACTTGCCCGATTTTTTTGATACTGACATTTTGA
>JBLHJZ010000475.1:0-4458 GCA_047619515.1 Saprospiraceae bacterium
TTTTTGGATTAGATGATACCATCGAACGTCGCTGGGGAGGCAAAATTAACAAACGGGGCATTTATCGCGACCCTGTGCGGTCTTCCAAAAGCCATTTTGTCAAATGCAGTGGTTTGCGCTGGATGTCATTGACATTATTGACACATCTGCCTTGGCTTGAAGCAGGTGTCTATTGGGCACTTCCAGTGCTGACTGTACTCTGCCCTTCAGAACGCTTTTATACCAAGCTCGGCAAGTCGGCTAAAAGCTGACAGACTGGGCTGACCAGATAATGACCTGGTTAAGTCGACAATGGCGTTATTTGTAACGTTCTATTTATTTGACTGGTGATGGCTCATTTGCCACCTATGAATTATTTATTCATGCACAACAAAAAGGGATCAATATGATTGTCCGAATTAAGCTCAATGCTCGTTTATTTCATCTTCCTCCTACGCAGTACCTTAAAGGCAAACGAGGAGCCAAAGGCTCCCGTAGGCAAACGGATGCTTGATATGGACAAACGCATCAAATGGGAACATGTCGTTTTTTTCGAGTGGTATGGCAATCGCAACAAGGAAATGATGATTACATCCGGTGTCGCTATTTGGCATAAATCAAATACGGTCATGGTTAAAATCAAAAGGGTACTCATTAAAGACCCGGAAGGAAAACTGGAACCTGTTTTACTGGGATGTACCGATATTGAACGTTCTACTCCGACTCTGATGGCATTATTCTCCATTATTTGCCTAATGGGCAACACTTTGCACAAAGGCCAACCAATAAAACCAAATGCAGCTGCATGGTATCCCAAAAAGGACCTTCCTTTTTCTGATGTACTCGCAGCTGTCAGAATTCAAATTTTTCGTAAAACCAAACTTTCAATAAGCAATGGAAAACCACTTGTCTAAAGTTATCCCGAAAAAATTCGGCACCTCTGGTTCCTCCTCACTCAAGCCGTTGCTTGAGACTTGAAAAAGTAGCAAAGTCAATCTAAGATATCCAAAAAAAAACAGCCGCCCGATTGAGCCGCTGTTTTTAATATTATAAAAGTAATAATTTTACTTCTTGAGTGCATCCCGGATTTCAGCTAATAATTCCTCAGTTGTAGGTCCTGCTGGAGCTGCTGCTGCTGGCGGAGTTTTCGTTTTATTATAGGCTCTTACGATCATGAACAATACGAAACCTACAATGATCAAATTAATAATAGTGTTGATCCATGCACCATAACGGATAGCATTTTCAGGTGTGGTCACCGTACCATCTGCTGCCACAACAGCCTCAGCTAAAACATGTCTCATACTGGCAAAATCCATTCCTCCTGCGGCCTGACCAATAACAGGCATAACGATATCATTTACAAATCCATTGACGACTAATCCAACAGCGGCAGCTAAAATTACCGCTACTGCAAAATCGACAACGTTGCCGGTCATGATAAAATCTTTGAATTCTTTAAACATAATTTTTGATTTAAAGTCAGTTAAAAATAAGATTTTGATTGATTTGCTTGTTGGGAATAATTTGTGTTTTATTAAATGGTTGTACTTTCTGATTAGATCAAAACCCAACTCAGTTATGTTCTTTAGACATAAAAATGATAAAATGTCACATTTTTGCAACAAAAAAAAAGCCGCCCCCAATTAATGGAGTCGGCTTTTATCTTATTAAGATATGTGAATAATGCTATGCTACACCTGCTTCCTTTCGGATTTTATTCAGTGCAGAACCTGCCCGCACCCAATCAATCTGCGCATTATTATAACTGTGTTTTACTTCAAAGCTTTCCACTGTACCATCCGCATGATTTAAAGCTACGGTCAGGTTTTTACCTGGTGTCATTTCGTCAAAACCAACCAGATTTACCTTATCATCCTGACGAACTTTATCGTAGTCGGCTGGATTAACAAAAGTAAGTGCAAACATTCCCTGTTTTTTTAGATTAGTCTCGTGAATACGCGCAAATGATTTTACAATTACCACTTTTACGCCAAGGAACCTAGGCTCCATCGCTGCATGTTCTCTTGAAGATCCTTCTCCGAGATTCTCTTCACCAAATATTACGGTTCCGATACCATGGTCTCTATAATATTTAGCTACTTCCGGTACAGGGCCATAAGTTTGAGCTTCTGTATTATAGACATTATTTGGATCCCCATTAAAAGAATTGATGGCTCCGATATAACAATTATTGGAAATATTTTCGAGGTGTCCTCTGTATTTCAGCCATGGACCAGCCATGGAGATATGGTCAGTGGTGCATTTCCCTTTAGCTTTGATCAAAACGCGCATATCCTGAATTTGATCATTGGTAATCGGTCGAAATGGGATCAATAATTGAAGGCGGTTAGACTCCGGATTGACCACTATACTAAGGCCGCTTCCATCCTCAGGAGGTGCAATGAATCCTGCATCTTCTACCTCAAATCCTTTAATAGGTAGTTCAATACCGGATGGCGGATCTAATTTCACCATTTCCCCTTTTTCGTTTTTCAAGAAATCTGTCAAAGGATTGAAGGTCAGGTCACCGGCTATAGCCATTGCTGTTACAATTTCCGGAGAAGCGACAAAGGCATGCGTATTTGGATTACCATCGTTTCGTTTTGTAAAATTACGGTTGAAAGAGGTAATAATAGAATTTTTGCGGCTCGGGTCGTCCGTATGTCTTGCCCATTGTCCGATACATGGTCCGCAGGCATTTGCTAAAACAAGGCCGCCCATTTTTTCGAAATCATCAAGAACGCCATCTCTTTCTACAGTAAAACGAATCAACTCAGAACCCGGTGTAACGGTAAACTCAGATCTTACTTTCAGGTCTTTTGCAACGGCTTGTCTAGCAAGAGAAGCGGCACGGGTTAAATCTTCGTAGGAAGAGTTAGTACAGGAGCCAATTAGTCCGACTTCCAGTTTTTGCGGATAACCGTTTTCTTTTACCGCGGCGGCGAATTTTGAAATCGGCCAGGCTAAATCCGGTGTATAAGGTCCATTAATATGGGGTTCCAGTGTATTAAGGTCAATCTCAACAACCTGGTCGAAATATTTTTCAGGATCAGCATAACATTCGGGATCGCCATTCAAATGTTCAGCTACCTGATCAGCCAATTCTGCTACATCCCCTCTCTCGGTCGCTTTCAGATAGCGACTCATCGAATCATCATAACCGAAGGTAGAAGTGGTCGCGCCTATCTCTGCGCCCATGTTGCAAATCGTTCCTTTCCCGGTACAGGATAAAGACTCGGCACCGTCACCAAAATATTCTACGATCGCTCCTGTTCCACCTTTTACCGTAAGGATACCAGCGACTTTAAGAATAACATCTTTGGAAGAAGTCCAGCCATTTAGCTTCCCGGTCAACTTCACACCAATCAATTTTGGCATTTTCAATTCCCAGGGCATTCCAGCCATTACGTCTACCGCATCTGCGCCACCGATTCCGATGGCTACCATTCCCAGCCCGCCTGCATTTACAGTATGCGAATCTGTTCCGATCATCATTCCTCCAGGGAAGGCATAATTTTCCAGTACGATCTGATGGATAATCCCTGCCCCTGGTTTCCAAAAACCGATACCGTATTTTTCAGAAACAGATTGCAGGAAATCAAAAACTTCAGAACTTATATCTAATGCACTTTTTAAATCTTCTGCTGCTCCCGTCTTTGCCTGGATAAGGTGGTCACAGTGAACCGTTGAAGGAACAGCGACTTTGTCTTTGCCTGCCATCATAAACTGGAGCAATGCCATCTGAGCGGTAGCATCCTGCATCGCAACGCGGTCAGGAGAAAAGAAAACGTAATCGTTACCTCTTGAATAATTTTCAAGCGGAGAGTCGGTATGAAGGTGACTATAGAGAATTTTCTCAGAGAGCGTCATTGGTCTTTGCAATTTCGCTTTGGCCCGGGCAATCTTGCCGGGAAGTGACTCGTAGTGAGCCTTGATCATGTTGATATCAAAAGCCATATTTGGTAATATTTATTTATTTTTAAATCGGCTACAAAAATAGCATTTTTCAAGCATGTTTTTCAATTTTTTAAAAAGGACTATCCATGTAACGACATCCTTGAAATTTGCCTCAAAAATAAAAAGGTCAAAGCGCACTCTTTTTATTACGAAAGCCTTGGGGAGCTCCTATTGTTTTAGTTGTAGCTAATTTTGATTTGAGCTTATAAAAACAAAATTCCGTTACAGTAGATAAATTTACTTTTTTTAAAAACTATGCATGTAAAATTTCTAAAACACCGTATATTTCAGTATAATATCTGGAATTAAACTATAGCTATTTTATAGTCAAAATTATCTTTCGAGCCGTTCGATTAGCCTTCCGGAAATTCGGAGGAAATCCATCTCCGTAATAATACCGATCAATTCTTTGCCTTTTACGACCGGCAAACAGCCAACCTGGGTCTTTCTCATCAAATCCATTGCATCAAGAATAGTCGTCTCCGGTGTTATTGTTGTAGGGTTTTTGATCATAATATC
>JBLHJZ010000476.1:0-4446 GCA_047619515.1 Saprospiraceae bacterium
TACATCGTACAGGCAAGGTATGCGCCGCCATCATTATGCGGATCAGCCTCTATGCTATTTACCTGAATCCATTCCGGCATATCAGGTGGTGTTATATTGTCCCAGTTTTTTCCGCCATCTTTTGAAATATGCACAAGACCGTCGTCAGAACCTACCCAAAGTAAATCTTTTACCCTTGGTGATTCCGTCGCTGCGAAAATCGTACAATAGTATTCGACAGAAGTATTGTCTTTGGTAATCGGCCCGCCTGAAGGGCCCAGTTTGGTGGAATCATTTCTGGTGAGATCAGGGCTGATCAATTCCCAGGATTGGCCACCATCGGTACTGGCATGTAAATGATTGCTGGCTGTATATAATTTCTTTGGATCATGTTGTGAAAAGAAAATAGGGAAATTCCACTGAAAGCGATATCGCATTCCTTCTGCTCCGTGACCCATCGGATTGTCTGGCCAGACGCTGACCACTCTGGTAAAGCCGGTTTTATGATCTTTTCTTTCTAAAAATCCATCATAGCAGCCACCGTAGACAATATCATTATCAAGCGGGTCAATGGCAATATGACCACATTCACAGCCGGCAGTAGATTCCCAATCGTCTTCATCAATAGCGCCACCACTACTTCTGTGGGAGATACGAATAGTAGAGTTGTCTTGTTGAGCAGCGTAGATACGATAAGGAAAATGATTATCGGTGATAACTCTGTAAAACTGAGCGGTTGGCTGGTTGTGATAGGTACTCCAGGTGTCTCCATTATCATAGGTGACTTGGGCACCGCCATCATCTGCTACGATTATTCGATCAGGGTTTTCCGGAGCAATCCAGAGGTCATGATGATCACCATGAGGCGTTCGCGAAGACTTAAACGTTTTTCCACCATCGGTCGATTTATGATAGCGAACATTCATGACATACACCGCATTTTCATCTTGTGGGTCAGCATAGATCCGGGTATAATACCAGGCACGTTGCCGCAATTTTCTTTCATCATTGACCTTAATCCAGGTTGCCCCGGCATCATCAGAGCGGAATACACCACCTTCTTTAGATTCTATAATAGTCCAGAGACGATCTGAATTGGCGGGAGAAACAGTGATTCCGCTGATTCCTCTTGTTCCTTTCGGAAGACCTTTATTATAGGTAATATCTTCCCAGGTTTCGCCGCTGTCGGTACTCTTAAATATTTTAGAACCTTCACCACCACTGGAAAGATCATAAGGTGTCCGCTTGATTCTCCAGCTTGTAGCATACATAATTCGGTGATTATTGGGGTCGAGGCAAAGGTCTGCTACCCCTACTTCTTCATTTATATAAAGCACTTTTTTCCAGTTATTTCCGCCATCGGTACTTTTATAAACACCACGCTCTTCATTGGCTTTGTAAAGATTTCCCATGGAAGAAGCATACACGATATTATGATCTTTAGGGTGAATCCTGATTCGGGACAGATGTCTGGAATCTTTTAAACCCATTTGCTTCCAGGTTTTACCGGCATCTTCTGTTTTCCAGATACCATAACCAGACGATACGTTCCCGCGAACAGTGACTTCACCTCCTCCGGCATAGATTACATTAGGGTCGGATTCACTTACTGCTATTGCACCGACAGAACCGCCAAAGTAGCCATCAGAAATATTTTCCCAATGACGACCACCATCACTTGTTTTCCAGACACCACCGCCAGTAGAGCCAAAATAAAATAGATTAGGTTTTCCGGGAACACCTGCAACGGTGCAAGATCTTCCGCCACGGAAGGGGCCAATGTTTCGCCATTCGATACTATTATAGAGACTATCGTCGTAGGATTTTGTGATCAAAGCATTTACAGCAGTTTCTGATTTTCTTTTCCGCTTTTGAGCTTCTGTATGCGGTATAAAAATCAAAAATGTAAATAGCAGTAAAACGAAATTTATAGAGGGTTTGATTAGGTTTGTTTTTTTCATTATCTCTTATGTTTTTAATAAACACAAGATAGAGATTACCTTAAAATAAACAAAGATATCAGGAGGAAATAGGAAGGGCTCTAAAAGTAGAAAGTCGTATTATCACATAAGGTAGATAATACGACTAACTATAACAAATTATAATCCCATGAACATATCCGAATTTGGTGGCCAGGTATTCCTGGCGCTTAACTTGGTTATACAACTTAAAGAAAAACTGTATAATAATTTTGTTCTGTTTGGATTTTGAAGGTAGTGAGGAGTTGTAATATCCCAAAAGGATTGGGATATTACAGCTCACTAAACAACAAATTATAATCCCATGAACATATCCAAATTAATTGAAGCTAATTCTTTTAATCAGCTTGGTGTCTTTCTGCACTGTTTCCTTTCTTTCACAATACAATGATAGGGGCTTTCCTTACTTAAAAAAAATACACTTTGGATTCTAAATAAAATAGTAATAAAAAATATTATAATAAATAAAATTTATAAAAGAATCTTTATCAATAATTTAGATTAGTATAAGTTTAGATTGTTATAAATTTTGTGAAAAAAATATTTTATATTATTAAAATATAGGAGAGAAAAAAGATAAATTAACTTACTTTTAGACATGAAAAGCCAGGGATCTTCCACTGTTCATCTTCCAATTAAGCTATCAAAGCAAGATATTGAATTGACAATCAATCAATTAATTACAGGAGTAATTTATGAAGATACTAATATGGACAAGGATGATATGATGGTCCTGGCAGAGAAGAAGGGCTTTATTACCGTAGATGTTGACGTTAATACGTTCCGGTATCGGGTGTCGCTGGATATTTGGGTGAAAAAAGATATTGGGCTCGGGGTAGTTGAGGCTAGTGGTGGCCTCGCCATTGAGTTTTCGACCTCTTATGAGATTAGTAAAGAATGGCAAATAAGCACGGTGACCGAAGTGTCAGACTATGTATGGTTGGAAAAACCGAAAGTACGTGTTGGTTTTTTTGATATTCCAATACTTTCTATTGCCAATAAAATAGTAGAACGTAGCAAGCAGCTGATCAGCCAATCACTCGACCATCAGCTTTCAAGTAATTTTAATCTTCGCAATTATGTTCAACAAGGCTGGGAACTACTTCAAGATCCGATTCTTGTATCAGCAGACTTTAATCTTTGGTTCAAAATTTATCCGGAAAATTTATCCATGACTTCTATTGCTATCCATGACGATGAAATCAGCAACAAAGTTTTGATAAGGGCAAGCACTAATGCTTTTATAGGAGAAAAACCTCCATCGCATACTATTGTTGTTTTACCTCCTTTTGGATACTCGGATATTGAAGAGGAGGGTTTTCAAATTCAGTTGCCTACACGGATTTCTTATAAAGAATTACAAAACCTAGCCAAACAACACCTGATCGCCAAGACCTTTACTACCGAAGGTCGATCTATTACTATTGTTGACATTGCACTTTGCGGTAATGGAGATAAATTAGAGATCAATGCACTGCTCTCCGGAAGTTATAGTGGAAGCATCAATTTGATTTGCCGGCCAGTTTATAATAAAATAAAAAAGCAGATTGAGTTTGAAGCGATCGATTTTGAATTGGACACGAGGAATGTACTCTTTCAAGGTATCGGTTGGCTCTTTCCTAAAATATTGAAACGTCAATTTGAAAAAGCCATGAAATTTCCGCTCAAAGAAAGTCTGGATAAGATGAAAGGACTCCTCCAAAATAGCTTAGAAGCTTTTAATACCAACGATAATGTCTTTCTCAAAACTCAGTTCGGGGATATTGAGGTACATCGCATTAATCTATCTGAAGAGTCGGTTGAAGTACTTTTTCTTACAAAAGGAGAAGTCAGTTTGGAAATTAAAGGTATAAAAACTACTCAACTTGCTAATCGACAGTAAGCTCAGGCGCCATCCTGAATTCGGACACTTATTTATGTCCTCTCCCTTAGCGGGACTTTAGCATTTTGTGAAACAAATTGGTGAACGGATAAAATTTTTTCCTAGGTAATGGTCATTATAAATAACTAATAATCAGTTGATTGGATTCATATATTTCGTTCTTTGTCTTAGGTTTAAATATTTTAAAATATTTTATAAGCATCATAATTTTACTGCGATGATCATAAATCAAAAACCAGATCTTGTTCAAAATAAAAAGCAGAACCATTAATTTTTAGCAGACTCCGCGGGTTGGGAATCTAGCGTTGCTTGATTCTATGAATCAAATAGAAATAGCAAAATAAAAAGGTGGGCGCGGGTGACAGTCTGCGTGATTAGCATTTTTTTGGACTAGAATTTTTGGACACTTTTTTTTCGATGAAAAAAGTGTCAGAAGAATTATGAAATGCTAAAGTCGAGCTTATTACAGTGTAAAGTACATATCGTCCAGTTCTGGCTATGTCTTTTTCTCCTACTCTATGAAGCCATAATTCAGGCACTATTTATTTTACGCTGTCCCTTAGCAATTATGCTTACTTTTGTACAAAATAATTACTATGAGCTTTG
>JBLHJZ010000477.1:0-4442 GCA_047619515.1 Saprospiraceae bacterium
CCGAATCACCATCAATTCGCATTAGGCCTATAAGATAAGATCCCTGATTAACCGAGGGCGGAATTAAACGGGTATGATGAAAAGTTCTTCTCAAGATTTTATGAACCTCTCCATCAATAATGGTATCACTGTCTACAGAGATGATGTCCCAACTTTCTGGTCCTTCTCCTCCATCATGACGTGAGTAAGAATAAGTCCAATAGGAACCTACCGTCCCAAATTCATTTTGTGATAATAAAGGAAAGGCAAATAAAAATGATAGCGCAAAAAGGGTAATTAAATTTTTCATAGCTGAGCTGTCTTTATTAAATATATCAATCAAGATAGGTCATATTATCGAATAAATATGCACCCTAATTGTCGTTATGAAAGATATTTTAACAGTAACCCAGGTCTTATTATACTTTTGCATCGCACCTCTCTCTGGTAAGGAAAGGGTATAAAAAACAAAAAGTATAGCTACGGTTGAAGGTATGGACTAGTAGTAAGAACCAAACCAATATCAACCAACAGCTATACTTTATTAAAAACAGACTTAAATACGGAAGGCTTTACAAGCCCTGTATGCTCCAAAAAAAGAATTACTCTTTTTTTGTATTCTTCTTCATTCTCTTTTCAACCTTCTTCTCCTTTGCCGTTTTAACCGGTTCTTTTTTAACCGCTTTTTTTGAATCTTTAGACTTAGCCATGATCTTTTTTAAAAGTTTGTGGTTTACAATTTATTTTCTACGAATATATTCCTCAAAGATAGAAAGAACGCAAAAAGTTCCAAATCTTTGCGTTCTTTTCATTTTTAAAAGGAGTTGTGTTTCAATTATACGCAGGTAAAAAAGAATACTTTTCTGCGTAGTATAACATCTGTTCCGTGAAATTATCAGGATAAGTCACTTTGATATCCGTAATGTTTCGATCCTGATCTTCGACCGGAACCAAAACAGGATTGATAAAACCACGATAAGGAGAGATGTCTAAATCTTTGACCCGATCCAAAACTTCTTTGTGGATAGCTTCGTCCACTTTCACCCCGTAGTTTTCTACCAGAGTTTTACCAGCTTCGTAATCTCCCTGAGATTTGATGCGCTGCAATTCTTTAAGCAAATCACCAAAGATACTTCTTAGTTTTTCGTAGTCATTGATATTAAAATAAGTCTTTCCATCCCTGCTTACCTTCTCTATGACATTCTCTGCCTCCCCTTTTTCATAAGCCCATGCAGAGATCAGCTGACGATTACGCATATGTGATTCTTCAATATCTTTACCCAGTTCTATTCTTTGTAATTGTTTCATCAAACCATTGCTGATATAAGAATCATACTCTGCTTTCGCAGCATCCAATGTCGGAATTAATCCCAATTCTACTATTTTTTCATCCATAATAAAATAGAGGGCAACGATATCTGCTCTGGCTTCTTCTAAAGTAGAAGCATAACTTTTCAAAGTTTGCTTGGGTGTAGCTACTCCTTCCTCATTTTTTCCGGAGGCATGCCCGATCACTTCGTGTAAAGCAGTTCCTAATTTATCTGCTTTGGCTCCATACTTTTCGATTCTAACTATTTCCTCTTCGTCATGTGCAAACTCTTTCAACATCCCCGGCCCTGAAGCTTCACTATAGGCACTAATAATGTTTCCAAGGCTAACAGATTTTGAACCTTTGAGCCTGATCCAGTCCGCATTTGGAAGGTTTACACCTATTGGCGTTGCTGGAGAAGCATCCCCGGCCTCACCAGCGACAGTTACTACTTTGTAAGTTACACCTACCACATTTTCTTTTTTATGATTTTCCGCTATAGTAGAATTATCTTCAAACCATTGGACATTATCCGACAATACTTCCATCTGAGCAGAAGCTTCAAAATCTTTAATTTCTACAATAGTTTCATAGGACCCTTTATAACCTTTGGGGTCATTATATACTTCAATAAACCCGTTGATATAATCAATATCTCCCTCCGTTGTCTCGACCCATGCAATATTATAATCATCCCATTTTTTCAGGTCACCGGTTTGGTAGTATTCAATCAACAATTTTAAGGCATTCCCTTGTGCATCGTTTTCTGCTACAGTTACCGCTTTTTCGAGCCATTTGATTACCTCTTTGATGGCATCGCCATACATCCCCTTGGCGGAATATACTTTTTCAGTAAGTTTACCATCTTTTCCTCTTACCACTTTGGAATTCAATCCGATAGATATGGGTTCCGCAGAATCATCTCCATTCGCAGCGTAGTAGGCATCCACTTCTGCCTCGGTAATGTCCGGATCATAAAAATTAGTAGCAGAACCTTTTACCAGACCTTTAGACGGATCGAGGTTTACTTTCTTATTATCCGTTGCCGGATTAAACATCGCATCTATTGCCTCCGCAGATAAGCTGGTATTGCTACCTTTTAAAAGAGAAAGCATATAATCCTGAGAAAAACCAGGTGTAAACTTATCATTTGAGTAATGATGATGGATACCGTTTGCAAACCAAACTCTCTTCGCATAAACGATCAAGCCATTCCATTCCTTTGAATTGCGGTCTCCTTTATAATTTTTAATAATATTCTCCATGGCTTTACGAATAGCCAGGTTGTGCCGGTAGTTCTGATCATAGATAATATCTCGTCCCGCCAGACCAGCCTCTGTAAGGTAGTAGACCAATTTTTTTTGATCCAGACTCAGTTTGTCAAAACCGGGAACCTGGTAACGAAGTACTCCGATGTCGGCAAAAGTTTCTGTTTGCCAGACGAAGTCATCAATAGAAGAAGAGATTTCTTCTGTTGTAGTTTCTGTGGTATCCGCTCCCGGACTTCCACATGCGAAAACAAATAGTAAAAGGAATAAATACAAGTAATCTCTCATTATATTGGTTTTGGTTAAAAATTAGGACAAAATTACGTAAAAGAACGGTAAAGTAGAAAAGGATTTTTTAGATGAAAAAGGGGGGGGTCGGGATTCGGGATTCAGGATTCGGTATAGCAATCGAAAGATTATTTTTCTTCTTTTTTAAGTTCAGGCTCAAACTGATCCTGAAGTACTTAATTTAAGTTGCGATGAATAAGGAAGATGCTCTTTTTTGAGCCGCAGCACTATTGATATATACCATATTGAGTACGCTTGATGCTTGAACTTGAACTTGAACTTTATAACACTCAATCTTGCAATCACCAACAAAAGCTTAGAGTATGTTGGGAATTTGGGCTTCGAGGCGAAAACTGGCATTTTTTTGATTAGACGAAGTTCAAAAACCGGAGTTATGCCATAGCATAATGAGGATTTTTGAGCTGAAGTGTAGGCGAAAAAAGGACGTTTGCAGACCGAATGCTAAAATCCCAATATACTCTTAACCTAATACTAGTGAATTTTCGATATTTTTGTATTTTACACCCTTTAGGAATGAATTAAAAATAATGCGATGGCAGATCAGTATATGAGTATGAATAATCTTCGCTTTTTATTGTACGATGTACAAAAAGCCGAAGAGATTTTAAAAACAGCCCTTTACGAAGATTATGATCGCGAAGGAATGGATATTATTCTAGACGCTGCCAAAGACCTGGCAGACCAGGAATTCTTTCCTTACTTTGCTGAAATGGATGAAAAACCCGTAAAATATGAGGACGGAAAGGTTTTCGCTCATCCACAATTGGGTGTAATCATTGAAAAATGTGCAGCAGCCGGCGTTTTTGGTGCTTACTTTTCTTATGAAAACGGAGGATTGCAATTGCCTATGATTCTGTTTGGGGCAACCAATCATCTTTATCATGCTGCCAATAATAACGTGGGAGGCTATATGAATCTCACTACCGGAGCCGCCAACCTTATTGTCACTTTTGGAAATCAACAATTGATAGACACCTATGTTCCTAAGATGATAGCTGGTAAGTGGATGGGCACCATGGCCTTGACAGAACCACAAGCCGGAAGTTCACTATCCGATGTAAAAACTACTGCATCCCCTCAGGAAAATGGCGCTTATAAAATCAAAGGGCAGAAGATTTTCATCTCTGGTGGCGATCATCAGTTTGGTGAAAATTTTATCCATCTGGTTTTGGCCCGTATCGACGGATCCCCGGCAGGCACCAAGGGTATCTCCCTCTTTGTAGTCCCCAAACACCGTCCTGGAGAGGAGGGCAGTTTGGTTTATAATGACGTCATCACTGCCGGAGATTTTCAAAAAATGGGGCAGAAAGGATATGCAACCACTCATTTGGTTTTTGGAGAAGAAGATAACTGCCAGGGATATCTGCTAGGACAACCTAATCTCGGCCTGAAGTATATGTTTCAAATGATGAACGAAGCTCGGGTGGATGTAGGACATATCGCAGCCTCTATTGCGACTGCTGCTTATCACGCTTCGCTCCAATACGCCAAAGAACGCCCGCAAGGAAGAAGACTCAGTTCCGATGGTAAAAAAAATGCGGCCGAAGAACAAACCCTGATCATCAATCATCCCGATG
>JBLHJZ010000478.1:0-4431 GCA_047619515.1 Saprospiraceae bacterium
GTGGCTACCTAGTATTATGGTTTTGTTAAGCGGGCTGCGATACCCCGTACCCTTTGGTTGGGGTAGTTCATTTATAGCTAAACCTGAACAATCAGGTTATATTTCGCATTCATTCCAACTCATTTTTTAATACCCCGATGCCTGACCATCTTTTCTGGATTCCGAAGCACCGAAGTACACTTTATTTTTTTCATCCCACATGATAGCCTGGTAACCCCCGTAACCACCAAGGTCAAAACCGACTCTGTGACGTTTGCTCATCAACTCGCGGATCACATTATAATCAATTCCTTCTTCCAAAACGATTCTGCCACCATCTGTCATCTCTCCCCCTGTAGGTTCTGTGGATCCATAATGCTGTATCCTTGGAGCATCGCCTGCTTCCTGTAAATTCATTCCGAAGTCAATCATGTTGACCAAAATCTGGACATGGCCTTGTGGCTGCATGGCTCCGCCCATGACACCAAAACTCATGAATGGTTTTCCGTCTTTAGTTACAAAACAAGGGATGATAGTATGAAAAGGTCGTTTGTGGGGTTCATAGACATTAAAATGTCCTTCTTCCAATGAAAATAATTCTCCCCGATCCTGAAGGATAAACCCAAGGCTATCTGGCGTCATTCCGGAACCCATACCCCTGTAATTGCTTTGAATCAGCGAAACCATGTTCCCCCATTGATCTGCAACGGTTAAATATATAGTCTCCCCATGGCTTAGAGCTCCGGCAGGGTAGGAGCGGCCAGCTCTGTCAGGATTAATTAATTTCTTTCTTTCTTTGGCGTATTCTTTTGAGATTAACCAATCAACAGGGATTTTATTAAAATCCATATCCGCATAATATTTTGCCCGATCTTCATAGACCACCTTTTTGGTTTCAACAAAAGTGTGAATATAATCTGCGCTGCCAAAACCCATAGTTGCAAGGTCATATTGTTCGAGTAGGTTGAGCATTTGAAGAGCTGCAATTCCCTGACCGTTGGGGGGAAGTTCCCATACATCATATCCTCTATAATTAGTGGAAACCGGTTCAACCCAGCTGGAAGTATGCTCCTCAAAATCTTTCATAGAAAACAAGCCCCCTTGTTCGTTCAAATATTTTACGATAGTTTGGGCAATTGTCCCTTTATAGAATTCATGCCTTCCCCCTTTCGCTAATTTTCTAAAGGTGCTGGCGAGGAAAGGATTCTTAAAAATTTCCCCTTTCGAAGGAATCTTTCCATCAGGCATGTAAGTCTCTTTGAATCCTGGATACTTAGAAAGGAAGGGCGCTGAAAGGCTCATATAATGGGCAATAAGTTCGGAGACGGGAAATCCTTCTTCCGCATATTTGATGACGGGCGCGAAGTTTTCGGACATAGATAATTTACCAAATCGATTGTGCATTTCAAACCATCCGTCAACACAGCCTGGGACGGAAACAGGAAGCGGTCCATGTGATGGGATTTTTGTTAATTTATTTTTTTTAAAATAATCTAAAGTTAAATTAAAAGGTGACCGGCCACTGGCATTTAAGCCATAAAGTTTATTGGTTTTAGCATCCCAAATAATAGCAAACAGATCTCCTCCCATTCCATTACCGGTAGGCTCCACCAGACCAAGCATGGCATTAGCAGCAATGGCAGCATCAACGGCTGTACCCCCTTGTTTTAAAATATCTAAACCGACCTGAGTAGCGAGCGGCTGGCTGGTAGCGACCATCCCATTTTTAGCGATCACTTCTGATCTGGTTGCAAACTGGCTTCCGGTTACCCTGTCTTGACCAAAGAGATAATTAAAACTAAGCGTCAGGATATAAATAAGGATTAGTTTTCTCATGGCGTTTCCTCTTTTTTAAATTTTAAAGAAGCGCTGTTAATACAATATCGCTTCCCGGAAGGAGGCGGACCATCATTGAAAATATGCCCAAGGTGTCCACCACAATTGGAGCATAATAACTCTATCCTGGTCATAAGATGGCTTGTGTCTTCCTTTTGTTCAATTGTAGCGGATTCCAATTCTCCCCAAAATGCCGGCCAGCCACAACCGGAATTAAATTTATGCTCAGAAGAAAACAATTCAAAATCGCAGGCAGCACAGGAATAAGTCCCGGTTTCGGCAAAATCGTTGTATTCTCCTGTATAAGGACGTTCTGTACCTGCTGTTCGAAGAACCCTGAATTGTTCATCTGTCAATTCTTTACGCCATTCTTCGTCTGGCTTATTGATTTTGTAATTCATAATAATAATGTTTTATGTTACTCAGTTATAATTTTATTTTTATTTAAGTTTTATTACACGTATTAAATAGTTAGAAAGACACAAATTTCCACAAATTGCGCGAATTTTGAAACCGTGAATATTTGTATAATCCTGTCATTTTTTATTAGACTTTATGCCAAAAAATTTTGTAGGTCAGAACAGCTACGAACAGCTTGTACTAAGTCCTGTCCTGAACAACATTGAAGGAAAGTCGAAGTACCTAATAACTTGTCCTGAGTGACGAATTTTGAATTCGAGTAATTCGTGTCCTTTTTTTAATATTCAAATTAGCTTTCTGTAATTTACCCTGTCAGCATTCGACCTAGCCTTGCTGCGAGACAATTTAAGGAATCATTCGAATTTATAACCATTAAGAAAAGCTTTTGTTTCCATTCTCTTCCTGCCTTGTAATTGCAGGTCATGGATAATTACAAAGCCATCCAGGGTTGTAATTTTAATATAAGTTTTGTTGTCGCTGACAAATTTACCCGGTTCGGAAGTAGGACTAAGCTCCTTTGTTGATTTGAAAATTTTCAATTTTTGATCACCCAGCATTGTCCATGCGGTAGGGAAAGGACTTAAGCCTCTGATAAAATTATGTACCTTTTCGGTCGATTGATTGAAATTAATCTCGCAGGTTTCCGTAAAAATCTTAGGTGCTTTCGAAACTAGTGAATTGTCCTGGGCTAATAAAGTAGTTGCTCCCTGTTCAACAGCCTGGATGCTTTTAAGGACTAGCTCCGCACCGAGCACCATCATTCTATCATGAACCTCACCGGTAGTTTCATTATCAGCTATGGGCAGTTTTGCCTGGAATAACATATCACCAGTATCGATTTCATGTTTTAGAAAAAAAGTAGTCAAGCCTGTTTCTTTTTCACCATTAATCACCGCCCAGTGTATAGGTGCTGCCCCCCGATATTTTGGTAAAAGCGAACCATGTAAGTTCAGGGTTCCCATAGGAGGCATATTCCAAACTACTTCAGGAAGCATCCTAAAGGCCACGACTACCTGAATATCTGCCGACAATTGGGCTAATGACTCCTTAAATTCCAGATCTTTAAGATTTTTAGGTTGTAAAACCGGAATTTGATGAGCCATCGCGTATTTTTTGACCGGAGACTCAATCAGAATTTTGTTTCCACGACCTCCGTATTTATCGGTAGCGGTGACCACTCCGACAATATGATATCCTGACCGATGCAATATTTCTAAGGAGGGAACTGCAAAGTCCGGGGTTCCCATAAAGACAATTTTTAAACTCATCTAAAATAATTATTGAAAAGTGTACAATTTAGCTCCGAATAACGTCTAAACAAATGAAAATACCAAAACTGATTAATAAAAAGTTATTCTTTCTGTTTTTTGGGCATTAACATTAAATTTGTACAACTAAAACTTGTTTAAAGCTGACAATTGTTTTACACTGATTAATCTAACATATGAAAGACTTAAAAGTATTACTTTTTTTCGTTGCTTTTGCTTTTAGCAATTCTCTTTCCGCTCAAAATGTTCACTTAGAGGGATATGTATATGAGACAGGCAACAGAGGATACCTCAATATGGTGGCTATCAAAGTGTACGATACTGCTAATCGTCTTATGGTTTCTACCGGAAGTGATATGAGCGGTATATTTAATTTAGAACTACCAGCAGACCAGGATTTTGTCATTTCTGCTTCCAAAGATATTTTTAAAACCAGGAAAATGGCAATTTCCACAAGAGGGAAAACCCCAGGTGAAAGGCTCTTTATGAAGGTGGAGATGAAAAGAGAACCAGGCTATGTCTTTGATGTAACCATGGCCGCAAAGAGAAGTAAAGCGCAGGTAAAAGCCCAACTACCCGCAGATGCCATAACAGGCGCTCGGATTGAAGTATATAATAACACTTTAGAGAAGCAAATTCTGGATATTAAGGATAATCCTTCCCCAAATTTTAAAATCCATTTCACAGATGGTAATCACTATACGATTATGGTACGGAAGAAAGGATTTTTTACCAAACGGATGGAAGCCCATGTAAACGTAGAAGGTTGTATTCTTTGTTTTGACGGTATTGGAGAAGTAAAACCCGGTGTCTCAGATATTATGACGGAGGAGAATACCATGGGGACTTTATTGGCCAATGTAGAACTTCAACCGGTGGAGATAGGAAAGGCCATCAAAATCGAAAAAATTTATTATGATAAAGGATC
>JBLHJZ010000479.1:0-4423 GCA_047619515.1 Saprospiraceae bacterium
CAGAGTCTTCGAATTTGGCTTCAGCTATCCATAGTATTTCATTTGATTTAATAAAGGTTCCATCACTTTTCTGAATATATAGAACTGCAATGGCATCTTTAGCGTTTCCGACGAAAAAATCTTCTAAACCATCTCCGTTAACATCAGCCTTGGCTATTCCTGTTCCTTTAGTAGATTGTTTTTGCGGAAGTAACAGTTGTAGTGAATAATCATTAAAATCATTTTCTTTGTGAGCATATTGAATTCCCAATCTTGAAGGATCTGATTTTTCCTTAAAGCTTTTCGCATCTCTTACTGAAATGGGGCTGGAAGTCGCAGTGCGATAGTCAATCGTAATTTTTTGATTCGCTGAAATATTTTCTAGGGAAGAAGTCTTTCCATCGGGCCATTGCACGACTATTTTTTGGACTTCAGATTCATTCCCTAAACCAAAATTAAGAACATTAGATACTGAAGATTCGTACCCTCGAGCGAGGTATAACTCTATAAATTGTGTTTCTGTTCCAGAACTAACATATACTTTGGCGCCGATTCCCAAAGGGTTAATAGCTGCACCACTCAGTTCTAATTGAAGATAATTATTATTAGCGTTGTTTTTATAAACCCCGGCCTCTCCGTGTAGGTTGTTAGTGACAATATCAAGATCGCCATCGTTATCAAAATCCACATAGGCAGCGCCATTTGAAAAACTGGGATCATTTAATCCCCATTCCTCAATTTTTTTAGTAAAAGTAAGATCCCCGTTATTCTTAAAAATATAATTGTTTGTCTTTTCGGAAGGAAATACCGCCAAAACATCCTCTAGTTTCATGCTAGTTCCTGAAGCCGCAATCCCTTGAAGTACATTTTTAGCATCTTGGTTTCCATAGTCCCGTTCTACGCCATTACTAATAAAAATATCTTTGAAACCGTCATTATCGAAATCGGCAATTAATGGGCCCCAACTCCAATCTGTTTTTGAAACACCGCTCATCTGTCCTGTCTCCTTAAATTTACCGTTCCCTTGACTATAATGAAGCATATTGGCCATATAAGCATGATGATACCCGATAGAAACCATATTCATAAAATCAGAAGTACTCATAGCCCCCATGTTTTCTTTACTTTTTACATGGCTCTCATTGGCCATGTCTAATGTTAAAAGATCAGGATACAAATCGTTGTTTAAATCGGCATTATCTGATCCCATACTAAAAAAAGATATATGATTAATTCGTTCGTTTATTTGATTTTTGAAGGTCCCGTTCTTCTGGTTAATGTACATTACGTCGGGTTCTAAAAAATCGTTTGAAACATAAATATCATCCCAGCCGTCACCATTGAAATCTGAAACGACTGCGCTTAGCCCCCATGTTTTATTGTAAAGACCGGCTTCTCCGGTGACTTTCGTGAAAATAGTATTGTCATTCCTGTATAATTGATCACTCGTTGTTTCTTCTATTTGACGTTGAATTTTGCTACTAATTTTAGTGGTGTTCAAAAAGTCATATCGATGGTTTACAAGGTATAAATCGAGATCCCCGTCTTTATCATAATCTATGGAGTAAATTTGAGTCGAATATCCGGGGTCATTTAATCCCCATTTTGCTGCTTCTTCAACAAAGCTACCATCTTGTTGATTTACAAAAAGCAAATTCCTTCTTGTCTCTTTATTTTTTAAGGAACCCGCCTTACAAACATAAATGTCTAACCATCCGTCGTTGTTAATATCGAGCATGGAAACTCCTGTCGAAAAGCCCGTATAGTCTTCCGTTTTCGAGGAGACAGTAATGTCTTCAAATGTAAAATCTCCACGATTTTTATATAATTTATTTGGGCCCGAGTTAGATACAAAGTAAACATCTTCTAAGCCATCATTATCAATATCACCAGTTGCCAAACCTGCACCAGTATAGATATTCGTATAATTCATGAAATTGAATTCATTAGTTTGCTTTGTATTATTCATAAAAGTAATCCCCGAAGATTTTGAAGTAACTTTTGTAAATAGTGTTGTTGCCCCGTCAGTTAATTTGTTATTTTTTTCTGAAGGGTTTTTTGAACAACTTACAAGTGTTAACAGAATAAGTAGTAAATAGATTCTATAATTCATCAAGCAATTTTTTCTCTAACCAAACAAATATATACAAACTTTTCACGAATTGAATCTTGGTCAGATCATAATAACTTAATGGGTATTTGGTGTTTTGTTTCTGTTTGTTGCTGAATAAAAAAGTTATATTTAAAAAATATTTAGAATTACTGCCACTTGATAAGAACGATTTAAGATCCTTGCCATTACACTTAAAATTTTATGAAAAGACTCGGGCAACAAATTGATGGAACTTCCATCGCTGTTTTCAGAATAGGTTTCGGACTTATAATGCTCTGGGAGCTCATTTATTTTCTAAGAATGGATTTTGTAAAAGTGTTCCTGATAGATCCTAAAGTGCAGTTTTCATATGAGTTCTTATCATTTTTAAAACCTCTCCCCAAACCAATACTAGATATTTTAATTATTGTCTTAATAGTGTGTTGTTTATTAATAATAATTGGCAGGTTTTATAGAAAAGCTATAATCATATTTTGTATTGGTTTTTCGTATTTGTTTTTCCTTGATAAAGCATATTATAACAATCATTTGTATTTGGTGTGTCTTCTGTCGTTTTTACTGATTTTGATTCCAGCAGATAATAAATTGTCTTTTTCAAAAAAAAGGTCTAATCAAAAAAAGCCTATTCAATATTGGCACTTTTTAATTTTGCGGATTCAACTCGCTTTAGTCTATTTTTTTGGAGGAGTTGCGAAATTAAATTATGATTGGTTGATTTCTAATCAGCCTGTTAGGGCTATGTTAGAAAATAGGGCGAAACAAAGTTTTTTAGGAGATTTTCTAACATCAGATTTTACTTTATATTTTTTCACCTATGGCGGGCTAGTATTTGACCTTCTAATCCCTTTTCTTCTTTTTATCCCTAAAACTAGAATACCTGCCGTCCTTTGTGCATTGCTATTTAATATTATGAATGCCTGGTTGTTCAATGATATTAATATATTTCCTTATTTTATGATGTTGTCACTTGTTCTATTTTTAGAGCCAAATAAAGTCGCAAAGTTTATAAATCTAAAACTATATGGAAAACGAGCCGTAGCTTCAGTTTCTAGCACACATATTAATGTTCAGAAACCGGTATTAATCTTGATTTCCATATATTTCTTAATTCAAGGCTTACTCCCATTCAGACATCTTTTATATGATGGAAACGTCGATTGGACCGGCGCGGGACAACGTTTTGCCTGGCGTATGAAGATCCAACATCGGACCTTAGAAAAGATGGAGTTTAAGGTGCTTGATATGAAGAAAAAAGTCATTATTCCGGTTGAGGTTCGTAATTATGGTTTGAATCAGGATCAAATAAATTCAATGGCCTTTGATCCAGTTTCTGCTGTTCAGTTTGCAAAATTTCTTAAAAGACATTGTCGTGAAAATAAAGGAATTGATGACGTACAAGTTCAGTCAGAAATTATAGTTTCATTTAATGGACGCAAGCAGCAACAGATTTTTGATAAAAGTGTAGACTTGTCATCTTTGGGTATCAAACCATCTCAACTCAATCAATATATACGAAAGTTAGATAAAGCTAAATAACCTATTTATGATTTTTAATTTTAAAAGAAATAGTACCCTTCAGAAAAGAAATGTTTTATACTTCGCGAAAGTATTGGTTATTATCATTTTAAGTTTGCCAATAGTTCAAAGCTGTAGTCATGAAAAGGAGGAGTCCTTTAAGTTTGTAGGACCCTTATTTAGTTCTCTGGAGCCTGACCTTTCAGGAGTTACATTTATTAATAAAGTGCCTGAAACTCCTGAAATGAATATTTTGACTTACCAGTATTTGCATAATGGGGCAGGAGTTTCACTTGGAGATATTAATAATGATGGTCTCACCGATATTTTTTTTACAGCTAATTACGGTCCAAATCACCTTTATTTAAATAAAGGAAATCTGAAGTTTGAAGAAATTGGAAGAACTGCAGGAGTAGGAGGTAAAATTGGATGGACTACAGGTTGTACAATGGTGGATATAAATAACGATGGATATTTAGACATCTATGTGAGTCGCTCTGGCGATGTAATTTCAAACAAAAGAAAGAATATCTTATTCGTGAACAACGGAGATCTAACGTTTACAGATCGCGCAGAGGAATATGGTTTGGATGATACGGGATACTCTTCACAAGCTGCTTTTTTTGATTTCGATCGAGATGGTGATTTAGATATGTTTATGCTAAATCATCCAATAAAACCAGCGCAAAACGTCGACTTTTATGCTCTTACTTCGGTTAGAAATGATGATTCAGGAGATAGGCTTTATAGAAATGACAATGGGTTGTTTAAGGATATAAGCGAAGAGGCAGGTATTATAGGAAATAGTATTGGATA
>JBLHJZ010000480.1:0-4412 GCA_047619515.1 Saprospiraceae bacterium
CCGACCGTATTTTTCGAAGCGAAAGATTCCTGTCTGCCAAGGATTAAACAGTTGACGACGATCAAGGCAATAAAGGCTCCCAGTTCCTTATGAATGGCCGGCGTAAAAGCAGCTAAGGCAAAATCCACAACGGTAACAAATGTGGCAATAATGATGATATAAGCGGTGATCCGGACTTGTTTAGGAATTATGGATTTTAAGGAGGACACTAGAATACTGGAGCATAAAAGAACAAAAGCGGTGGCTAATCCCATAGCCAGACTATTGATGGCGGTATTGGTCACCGCTAATGCCGGGCACATACCGAGTACGGCGACAAATACCGGGTTTTCTTTCCAGAGGCCTTTTAAAAATTCTTCCGCATTTTGGTTATTTTTTTCCACGTCACTCTTATTTTTTTGAAACCCTTAAATTATTTTGTTTGATATAATCATCAATAGTTGTCTGCCAGATATCCATTGTTTTATTTAATAATCTTACAATCGCTTTTGAGGAAATCGTAGCTCCCGTAATTCCTTCGACTTCGTTTGGTTTTTGTTTCGCTCCTTTTTTAACGGGGACAATTTCAGGCTCGACTGCAAGCGCTGTAAAATTGGTCTGAAAATCAGCATCCTTAAATATCTTGTCTCCCAAACCGGGCGTTTCTTTACTTTCTAAAACCTCAAATCCAATGATTACTTTTCGGGTATCATCATAACCAAACATGGTAGCAATGATATCCTGGAATCCCGGCTCACTACCCGGAATAGCAAAACCAATGAGTTCTTTGTTAACATTGTATCCTGCATAAATCAATAATTCTTCTTTATCCGATTCTTCTTTATGGTCAGCATCCACAACTTTCTCTATCAACTTCCCATCTGCTAAAACCAAAGCCGTATAGGATTTACATTCCGGTAATACCTTAAAAATGGCACGTTGAATAGCCGCTTCTTTATTAGCTTTGATCAAAGGATTAGTGTAAATAAAAGTGCCTACCAAAATGATCCCTGACAATAGCCCGGCAATGCCTAAAGCGAAGACCAGCTTGAAGGAACTGGGTTCTTTTTCCTCAATTATTTCAGGTATCGTTTTAATTTGTTCTGCACTCATTAATTACTTTTTTTATGCCCATACGTCCTAATCTTCGTAAATCGATTAATCAACGGAGTACCTGCATTCATCAATAATATCGCATACATCACCCCTTCGGGTAAGCCGCCCCAGTTCCTGATCAAAACAATAAAAATCCCGATGCCAATGCCAAAAATCCAGATTCCTTTTGGCGTTAAGGGGGAAGTGACCAAGTCTGTTGCCATATAAACAGTGCCCAGCAATAATCCACCGGATAGTAACATAAAAACAGGTGATGGATAAATTTCAGGATTGAGGAGATAAAATACACCCGAAAGCACAGTTACAGTAAGCAAAATGGAAACAGGAATTCGCCAGTTAATTATTTTTTTTATCAACAAATAAATTCCTGCAAGTAGGATTACAATCGCGCAGGTTTCTCCCAATGAACCTCCAGTGTTTCCTAATAACAAATCCATTGAGTCGGTAGACACCTGGTCGAATTTCATTTGAGCTAAAGGGGTGGCACCCGTGATTCCGTCTATATTGGTTCCCTGGAAAAAGGGCAAGGCAGCATTGGTTCCTCGTAGACTTAAATACCCTCCATCAGGAGGAGACCAGGTAGTGATGGCTGTTGGAAATGCAGCCTGAAGAAAAGCTCTTCCCAGCAATGCGGGATTAAATACATTTTGCCCCAGTCCGCCCCACATGGCTTTCCCCATTCCTATCGCTACCATTCCTCCAATGAAAACCATCCATAATGGAAAGCCCGGAGGAAGGGTTAATGCTAAAAGTAATCCTGTGATGATAGCGCTTCCGTCTTTTAATGTCTTAAAAGCATCATCGGATTTATTAAAAAGCCACTCTGTAAATACGCAGGAGGTAACTGCTGTCAAGGATACCAATATGGCGCTTAATCCGAAGAAATAAAAAGCCGCCAACTGTATAGGGATCAAAGTGTAAACCACGGTAAACATAATACCGGGCGTGGTTTCCTGGTTCTTTAAAAAAGGGGCAGTGGAGACTAATAATTTTTTACTCAAATCACTCATACTTTTTTATTATCTTTTTCCCGTATTGCTTTTTCCCGTAAAATTCCTTTGGCAACTTTAAAACTTTGAACCAGTGGGATGCCGGAAGGACAGACATAGGAACAGCTCGCACATTCAAAACAATCCATTACATTATATTCCAGCATTTCATCCCACAATCCTTTTTTAGCCAGTAATCCCATCATCGATGGATTTAAAAATAAAGGGCAGGCATCTACACATTTACCACAACGGATACAACTATATTCTTCAAAATCCCTGACTTCATTTTGAGCCAATACTAAAATACCCGAAGTGCCTTTTACAACAGGAACATCTAAACTTTTCTGGACCGCACCCATCATCGGGCCTCCCAATAAAACCCGCGCAGCATCATTGGTAACACCACCACAGTATTCTATTACATCCCGCATTGGGGTTCCTATAGGCACTAATACATTTGCCGGTTTTTTTATGGCGGTACCGGTTATTGTAACAATCCGCTCAATCAAAGGCATTCCTTTTCTAAAATATTCGGAAACTGCTTTTATCGTCCCGACATTGACAACCAGCACGCCTAAATCCAAAGGTAATTTTCCACTGGGTACTTCTCCTCCCAGAATCGCGGTAATCATCATTTTCTCCGCTCCTTGAGGGTACTTGACTTCTAAAGGAACCACCTCAATTGGGAAGCTGCTTTGTGCAGCATGTTTTGACAAGATTTCGATAGCATCCGGCTTGTTTGCTTCTATCCCTATGTATGCTTTTTCGGCTTTTAGAAAATGATTCAGGATCAAAATTCCGTCAATAATATCTTCGGGATACTCTACCATTGTCCGATGGTCGGCGGTCAAAAAGGGTTCGCACTCACAGCCGTTGAGCATGATATATTTGCAGGTTTTATCTTCGGGGATAGCAAATTTTACATGTGAAGGAAAGGCTGCTCCACCCAGGCCTACAATGCCGGCACTTTGCACTGCGGTGATAAATTCTTTGGTATCCAAGGCTTTAAAATCAACGGGGATTTCGGACATTCTCTGCGTACTATAGGGATCAGTTTTTATTTTAATGCCCGGCAGTACATCCCCTTTAGGTGTGTCAAATATGCCTATATCACTCACTACACCATCCACAGGGGAATGCAAGGCCACAGAAACAAAACCAACCGCTTCTGCAATTTTTTCTCCTCGGTTTACTTTTTGTCCTTTTACAACCAGCGCTTTGCTCGGCGCCCCGATATGTTGCCCTAATGGCAAGGTATATTCATCCACAAAAGGCATCCGCTGTATTTTACAATGACTGCTCAACTCCTTAAATTCTTCAGGATGAACACCATGACTAAAGGTCAAAGTCTTCTGTATATATTTTGACGTTATTGACATTTTAAACTTTCGTTTTATTTTTAGCCATCATAGAAAGTGCCATTAATTTTTCCTTTAGTCGCTGTCTTAATATTTCGGTTTGGGAAGCTTCCTGATCTTTGAGTTGCTGTTCGTATTTTATTTTTAAATCGGCGGCATCCTGCTCATATTTTTCACTTAATTCTTTATTAACCTCTTCTCTCAGTTTCAATGGAAATTCCGTAAGTAATCCTGCCAATTCCTGAAGGGTATTCCAGTTAGATAAGATGGCTTCGCACACGTCAACCACTTTCCCGCTCACGGCATAATACTTCAAGCCCTGTTCATCTGCTCTTATAATTACCGGCGTCTTTCCTTTTTTCGCGTTTTCATCCAAGGAGATATAATCCGACACCAAGAGGTTTGAGCTATCCTCCTCAATCGCCGTAAATTGCTTTTTCCAATCACTTTGGGTATACGCCCAATCCGCCCAGCTGATTTTATAATTTATGGTTGCTTCGCCTGCTATTACAATGGTTTCCTCGACCCAGTCATGGGCACTTTTTTTATTGCCATCGAGTTTTATCGCACCCTTTAAAAAATCATTTTTCTCGCCTGGATCGTAACGTAAAGAAGGGAAAGCCCTGCTATTTAAGGCCAGTGATGCATAGGGTGTGCAATCAATATTGGTTACACCATGCTTTTCAAACTTAGTTGTATATAAATTGAAAAGTGCCGGGTAAGATCTGTCTATACCTTCCATCAGGCCATCAAATAAATGATCGGTATTCCCCATTCCCCCCTGAAAAACAAAAGCGTTTTTCAAGGCTATGGTACTGAACAGGCCAGCATTCGTCTGCGCTAAAGCGGCAACTGGTGATTGTTGCGGAGAAGCGATATGATCCAGCAAGAATACCTTGACCGGATATTTTTCTGCCAGCAATTTGTTTAGACTATTCCATCCCGATTCGTTCAGATCGTCTCTTTC
>JBLHJZ010000481.1:0-4410 GCA_047619515.1 Saprospiraceae bacterium
CCCGCTATGACTTCGCCTAATTTATCAATACGTTCCAATGAATTAAAATCCAAACAGAAAATAATATCTGCTCTACGGGCAATTTCCTCCGATTTTTCCGGCTCAATATCATAGATAATTATCTTATCCGCATCTGGCATCCAGGCTACAAAACCCGGGTATTCAGAAGGAAAAATCACCTTTACCGTATGTCCTAATTTATTGAGGTACAAGTAAGTAGCTAAAGAAGAGCCAATAGCATCACCATCAGGATTACGATGGGATGTAATTAGAATATCTTTAGGTACAGAAAGAAGCGTTTTTAATTTAGCTATATTTTCCATAAGTCGTTTGTGAATCAGTCTGCGAAATTGCTACTTTTTAGGGGGTATTCCAAAATATTTATCCTTTGCTTTTGTATCCTTGATATCTTTTCCTAGATTTGTATCATTATTTTATATATTAAAAATTTATTAGTACTAATAGTTATTGCTCTGCCTGCTGATCAATCATTGATCCAATAATGTTTTGAACTAGAATAAACGCATACTATATGAGGGGAACAATTTATAATCCCTTTACATGACGAGGCGTTGAATATTTCAAGGCCTCGTTCTTTTTAGAGCCTGTTTTCCCTCACTCCTGATTACATTACTCAAATTCCACAATCGTCACCCCGTCTCCTCCGCTATTCGCTTCGGGATGTCTGATATCAAAAACGCCTTTATATTCTCTCAATTTATTTTTTACTGCCTTTCGGAGAATACCATCTCCTTTACCATGAACGATCTGTAACTGATTTACACTGGAGATCAATGCTTTATCAACAAAGTCCTCCAATATTTTTAGCGCTTCGTCTTTTCTCAATCCCCGTAGATCAACTTTAGATTCAAATTTTGCAGAAGTACTGATCATGTCCGTCTGTATGCTCTTTGTCGTTCGAATTTCAATAGGTTCATTGGCATGGATCAAGTCCGTAACTTTAGTGGTCATTTTCATCAGGCCCATCAAAACGATCGCTTTACCTTTATGTATCGATTCTACTTTACCAGAAGCTCCTCCCGACCGGAGTTTTACAAAATCACCAGCAGTTATAGGCTTCTTATCCACCTCGCTAATTCCTGGTTTATGATAAATTTCTTGTTTTAAACCAGAGACGTCTTCGTTTAAACGCTTTCTTTCCTGGCGGACTCTAGTTGCCAGTTCCTTTGCTTTTTCTAAATTTTTCTCTTCTTTAATTTCCCGGATCAGTCGTTCCATATCTTTGTTTTCATGGGCAGACTGTTGCAGCGATTGTTCTTTCGATTCCAGTTTAAACTTCATACGCTTAAATTCTAAATCTCTATGCAGGTCATCATAATTCCGGATTAAGCGTTTCAGGTTTTTCTCTTTTTCGGAAAGATTACCTAGTTTATCTTCCAGCTCCTTTTTTTCTTTTTGCAAATCAACAAGGAGTTCATCTACCGCTTTTTCGTTTTTTCCACTTTTATGTTTCGCGTAATCCAAAATCTCTTTAGACAATCCACTTTTCTCCGCAATCTCAAAAGCATAACTACTTCCTGGCCGGCCAACTTTCATTTCATAGGTCGGAGATAAAGTTTCCTGATCAAAAGTCATAGAGCCGTTGATTATTCCTTTGGTTTTGAAGGCCACCATTTTAAGGTTAGAATAATGAGTAGTGATGACACTAAAGACCTTTCTATGATTCAATTCTTTCAAAATAGATTCTGCAATAGCGCCACCCATTTTTGGGTCTGTCCCTGAACCAAATTCGTCAATCAAAACCATAGTCTTATGATCGGCATGATCCAGGAAGGTTTTCATATTATTCAATCGGGAACTATACGTTGACAGGTCATCTTCCAGAGATTGCTGATCACCAATATCGGCAAATAATTTATTAAAAATGCCAATTTCTGCTTCAGGGGATACAGGAATCAACATGCCAGCCTGGAGCATTAGTTGCTGCAATCCTACGGTTTTCATCGTGATGGATTTCCCACCGGCATTGGGGCCACTAAGCACTAAAATACGATTGTCGCCAATTAATTTTAAATCAAAAGGCACCGTCTTTCTTCCCTGGTTATTATTTTTCAGGAATAGTAATGGGTGGAAAGCATGGATGAATCCAAAATGTGGCTGGTCTTTCAATTTGGGCATATTGGCGTCCATCAACATCGCCAACTTCGCTTTTGACTGAATGACATCGTAGTCTCCCAATAATTCGCGGTAAGTCATTAAATGATGGGCATGGGGTCGGATAGCGGCGCTTAGTGCTTTTAATATTCTATATATTTCTCTTTTCTCTTCCTGTTCCAGATCGAAGATGTCATTATTGATATCAATCACGCCTTCCGGTTCGATATAAGCAGTTTTTCCGGTGGCAGATTCATCGTGGATAATTCCTCTTATTTTGCGCTTGTGTTCTGAAGGCACCGTAAGGACTCTTCTACCATTTCTAAAACTTTCTACGGTATCTGCAAGCCATCCATTTTTTCGGTAGAGGCCAATTAAAGTTCGAAACTGGCGATCCAATTCTTTTTGTTTGCCATTGATTTTTCTACGGATAGCCGACAATTCTACGGAAGCATCCGGTTTTATATTACCTTCCTCATCGATCACGCTATCGATTTCTTTGATCAGTGTTTTGTCAAACTCTGTAAAGGCAATGATGTTATAAAGATTCCGGTAGGTTTCCTTTCTTTCTTTTGAAAAATAATCGAAAATCTTTTTGAGTATATTTAAAATATTGCCGATTCGCTGTAAGGCTTCTATAGAAAGCACATAATCCTCGATTTCAAGCAGCTTTACATCTTCCGTAATCTCCGGATAGACTTGTATCGGTAGTGAATCATTATCTAAGCTTGCTATTTTAAACTCATTGACATACAGTAGTTTCTGCATAATCGCATCAAGTTCAGTATGAATAGGAAGGTTTTGGATTTGTTCTTTTCCATACGCTCCAAGACATTCGGCGGCGAGGAGTTCGAGAATTTTATCAAATTCTAACTTTTCGTATAAATCCTTAGGCTCAATTTTCATTTCCGACACTAGTTTCAAATTTTGCGCAAGTTGCAAATTTTCACTGTAAGAAACAATGTGAGGGTATAAAGGTTCCCTTAATATTACCTAACTTCGCGAAAAAAAAAGACGTGGCAGGAAATACCTTTGGACAAAATTTTAGAATTACAACTTTTGGTGAATCTCATGGCCTTGGTTTAGGGGTCATTATTGATGGCTGCCCGGCGGGTATTGAAATCGATGAAAACTTTATTCAATCAGAGATGGATCGTCGCCGGCCCGGGCAATCTAAAATCGTTACACAGCGAAAAGAAAGCGATGTGGTTCAGATTCTCTCTGGCGTTTTTGAAGGTATCAGTACCGGTACTCCGATTTCGATGGTCGTCTTCAATCAGGATGCGAAGTCAAAAGATTATAGTCATATCGCCACAAAGTTTCGTCCTTCTCATGCGGATTTCACCTTTCAGGAAAAATATGGCTCCAGGGACTATCGCGGTGGCGGGCGATCTTCTGCCAGGGAAACAGCGGCCAGAGTCGCTGCTGGAGCAGTGGCTAAACTATTTTTAAAAAGCAAAGGGATTCAGGTACAAGCTTATGTGAGCCAGGTTGGTAGCATTAAAGTTACTGGTGATTATAATCAATTGGATTTATCAAAAACGGAAAATAATATTATTCGATGCCCTGATGAGGCGATTGCGGAGAAAATGATAGCCTTGATTCAGGAAGTTCGAAAGGCGGGCGATACAATCGGAGGTGTCGTACAGTGTGTAGTAAAAAACTGCCCTACCGGATTGGGTGAACCCGTATTTGATAAACTCCAGGCAGACCTTGCCAAAGCCATTATGAGTATCAACGCCTGCAAAGGATTTGAGTATGGAAGCGGTTTTGACGGGGTCGAAATGAGAGGTTCTGAACATAATGACGTGTTTTATAATGATGGCGGAACCATAAAAACCAAAACAAATTACTCAGGTGGCATACAAGGGGGTATCTCCAACGGAATGGATATTTATTTTAGAGCGGCATTCAAACCGGTAGCTACCATTGTTCAGCCTCAGTATTCTGTGGACGAAGCGGGTGATGCCGTTGAAGTAACCGGAAAAGGCCGCCATGATCCTTGTGTGGTGCCGAGGGCAGTACCGATAGTGGAGGCGATGACGGCTTTGGTTTTGGTGGATCATATTTTGCGGCAGCGGAGCGCGAGGGTTTAATGAGGAATGTGTCCTTCTTCGATAAACTCAGTACATGTTTCGAGTATTGGTCTTCAACATTGAGGAGTATAAACCGAAATTTAGCCAACCTTAAAAATCTTTTTTACCTACCTTTAATATTTAAAATCAAAACTATGTACCGACTACTCCCCTTTTTTCTTTTGCTTATTACCATAAGCGCTTTCCAAAGTTGTAAAGA
>JBLHJZ010000482.1:0-4403 GCA_047619515.1 Saprospiraceae bacterium
GAAAAAATAGGTGCTGATATTGATTGGACTTATTATGCAAACGCAGGCCCTTTACAAACTTTTCAATCCGGAAATACGATCCAAATAACTACTGGATCTTTTGAAGATTTGGATGCTGCTAATGGACGTTTAGGGTTGATTAGGAAAAGTGGTTTCAACGACGCTTTTATTAAAAATATCAACAGCGTTTTATTGCACAAGGTAACTTCCTTCGAAACTGGTGGCGGTATCCGGATTCCAAAGAGTTATGAGGAAGTGATCATTCCAGAAGCTCCGACAGAAGAAGTGGTGATAGCGGAAATTCCCCCAAAGAAAAACCCGGTGCCAGATGTTATGATCAAACAGAAAACTCCGGCCAATGTCGATACGAAAAAGGAGGAGCCAAGGCCTACGGCTTATGAAGATGTAAGAGTAGCTAAATCGCCTCCGGCAACTTCTGTAACTCCCGTGCCGCCAGCACCAACAACGAAAACGGCGACGAAAACAGTAGCTGCTAATACAAAGAAAGCTGCCATAAGCACCCTTGCCGTTCCGAGTATTCGGAGTGATGTGAAAAGGACTTCCGTCTTAAAACTTCAAGAGGTGCTAAAAACAAAAGGCAGCTACAAAAGCAGCCTCGATGGATTTTTTGGACCAGGAACGAAGAAGAGCTTAAAAGAGATGATGGCAAACGATCAGGAAATTCAAAAGTATAAATTATTGTCTCAAATATACCGGAACGATTCCCCACCAAAATCGGATTTGCAAACAATCATTTATGCCATGGACGATGATGTCGCAATCGCTGTAAGTAAATTAAAAAAGCAAAAAACTGCCATTTCCAAAGCCTATCAGGCCTATGGCATCTTTGCGTTGAGCGGGGAAAATAAAGAGACGGATAAGCTAATGAACCAGGCAATCAAGGAAAGTTTTGTTGGTAAAAAGCTAAAGAACAAAGCACCTTTCGACTTTAAAGCTGACTATTCTTATAGCGATTATGTAAAATTGATCAGGCATCTCAGGTACATTCATAGTGTCTCAAAAGAAGACATTGAAGTGCCTTGCTGGTTGTTTGAAAAACATAAAAAAGAAGCGCTGGCCGCTTTTGATCCTGCAAATGATCTGGACGGAGGAGATTATAAAATCCAGGATTGCGGAAATATTACTCAATGGGAAAGCATCAGTTTGATGGAAACGATCATTAAAGAAATGACACCGGATCTTTCTGATCTGGATGCCACTACTTTCGCAAGACTCCAATCCAAACGTGCAGGGTTAATGCTTATACCAAAAGCACAGGATGTTGAAGATTATAAAAAAATAGATACCTGGAATACTAATCTCTGGAATGGTCTCGCTAAATGGGAAGCTTCAGATCCTTTACATGGTAAAATGGTTAGCCCCTTAAAAGTAGCCTATTTTCAATCCTGGGCACTACTCGAAGATCACTTTATGAATCAAAGCTTTACGGCAAAAGAGGCGAGGGGATTATCGCTAAGTGTATTGGAAACTATTGTGGAACCTTATCTTGGGAGATACGCCGAGTGATTCATCTGGTGATTGGTGAGGGGTGATCGGCTTTGCCATGTGATCGCGCTCGAGGGCTTCGCTTTTTTAAAAGATCATCTCTAATGACCAGAAAACGAAGCCCCACAAGCCGCAGGCGATCACCCCTCACTAACTCACCGATCACTCATTCCCCTGATGATTTTCACTTCGCCAAAAAACTAAACGTAAACCTCGTCTCTACCGTCTGCTGAGGTACTGCCTGCAAATTCAGCTTCACATAAAGGTTAAATTTCGTGCCTTCAAAATATTGCTTTGCATCCACTAAGGTCGCAAATATATCTAAATCTTCCCCTTGATTCAAAGGTACGGAAGGCCTCCAGAAAACTTCCTTGTTATTGTTTTCATCATCCGTAAAAATCACAATAGATACATCTCTGATAAAGTCATACTCTGCAAGACCTGTAAATTTGGTGGACAATCTGGCTGACCCTGGGTTTATCGCTATCAAATCAGCTGCGGTAACATTATTTGCGGTAAGATAAGAACCTATAGAAATATCTCTGATCGGGAAATAATGGGTATCAAAAACATTGAGCCCCGCAGGAATGGTAAATTCTCGCTCATACACCATTTCAAATCTGACATCCTGGTCATTTTTGCTACAGCTTGAAAGTAGGATGACCGCTAAAGCTAGGAAAAAAATATTTTTCATAATCTATTTTTTTTAGGTGAAAACCCCGCAGACTCAGCCGAACAGGTTCTATTTTAAGTAGTCAAATGAATTAATTAATCTAAGCTGCGAAGTACTGCTGACTGCCAACTAAGGACTGTTGACTCTTTAAAGTCGAAGATATCTGCAACTTGAGTTAATTATTTCTGTCGATTTTGGTAAAACTTAGAGGGTTTGAGTTCCTTCTTTTTGAAACGTTCTTTTTGCACTAAAGTTATCTAACACAGGATTTATTCGAAAATATTCATTTATTTCAAATTTATATCTATTTTTAGTCGAACCTTATGATTCCTTAATTTTAATTTTAAATTTCTAATTGACAACATGGGCGAACAGAAAGTATCTCTTTTGACAGATCAGGCGCAAATGCATCGCTTTGTCAGGCACCTCCTTGATGATGTACAGGCACTCCAATATATGATTGAAAACGATTGGTTTGAAACGGGTATTACCCGGATCGGTGCCGAACAGGAAATGTGCATTGTCGATGCTAAAACATTCAAGCCTGCTCCTATTGCTATGGAAGCGCTGGATACGATGAAAAATTACCCCTGGGTAGAAACCGAACTGGCTCGTTTCAATCTTGAGACCAATATGACACCCCGGGAGCTAAAAGGAAAATGCCTGAGCCAAATGGAACAGGAAAATCTTGGCAACCTCAATAAAATTCGTAAAAAACTGGCGCTGTTAGACTCCAAACTTATCCTTACCGGCATCCTTCCTACATTGCGTAAATCGCATTTAGACATGCACAACCTCACGCCTAAACAGCGATACTTTGCTTTGATGGAAGCCATCAATAGCCAACTAATCGGTAATGCATATGAACTTCGACTCACAGGAATTGATGAGCTACTAGTACAGCACAACTCTCCGCTTTTGGAAGCTTGTAATACCAGTTTTCAGGTCCATCTACAGGTAGCCCCCAAAGATTTTGTCCATATGTATAATATCTCCCAGGCGATAACGGCACCCATTATGGCTATTGCCGCCAATTCTCCTATCGTCTTTGGTCGCAGACTCTGGCATGAAAGCCGTATCGCCTTATTCCAGCAATCACTGGATACGAGGACTACTCATGATCACATGAGAGAGCGGTATCCGAGGGTGAGTTTTGGTAGCGATTGGTTGAAAGAATCCGTATTAAATATTCATAGAGAAGATATAGCCAGGTTTCGAGTATTGATTAGTGGCGACGTCGAAGAAAATGCGATCAAAATGATCGAAGCGGGTAAAGTACCGAAACTTAGGGCATTACAGGTGCACAACTCCACGGTTTATCGTTGGAATCGCCCTTGTTATGGAATCAGTGAAAACGGCAAACCTCATCTTCGGATTGAAAACCGCGTCCTTCCTTCTGGTCCGACCGTGATTGATGAGATGGCCAATGCAGCATTATGGATCGGGGCAATGGTGGCTTACGGAAAAAATTACAAAGATATCTCCGCGAATATGTCATTCGATGATGTCCGGGACAATTTTGGGAAAGCAGCCAGATTTGGTATTGACTCCAATTTTACCTGGTTCAAAGACAAAAAGATTTCTGTTTGCGAATTGATTAAAAAAGAAATACTACCGATGGCTCGGGAAGGGCTGGCCAGTCAGAAAGTAAATAAAGCCGATATTGATCGCTACCTGGGTGTAATCGAGGAAAGAGCCGACCAACATATGAACGGCGCCAGATGGCAGCTACGCGCTTATTCCAAGTTAATAAAAGAAACCACTAAGGATGAAGCCGCTTCCGTATTAACTGCGGCCATTATTCAAAACCAGGAGCAGGAACTGCCCGTTCACAAATGGAAAATGCCAGAATTATCAGATTTAAAAGAATATCGCCCTTCCAAAATTACGGTTGAAGAATTTATGGTGACCGATGTTTTCACTGTCCAAAAAGACGATATTATCGAATTGGTAGCGGAGATGATGGATTGGCGAAAAATAAGATACACTCCCGTCGAGGATACTAAAGGCAATCTTATTGGATTAGTAACCGCCAAATTGATACTTCGTCATCTTATCCGAAATCCGAAACTACATGGGGAGACCAAACAGGTCAGTGATATTATGATCAAAAACCCTACAACAATAACACCGGAGACGACTATTCTTGATGCAATGGATTTGATGAGAAAGACCCAGGTTGGCTGTTTGCCGGTCGTAAAAGGCAAAGAATTGATCGGTATTA
>JBLHJZ010000483.1:0-4400 GCA_047619515.1 Saprospiraceae bacterium
TATGTAAAAAGGAAGTGAATCTCTTTATGGCAGTTCCTACTATTTATTATAAACTGATTGCCTATTGGAACGAACTGCCTGCCGAGTCACAGGAGAAAATCTCTTTGGCTTTAAAAGGTTTTAGATTGATGGTTTCCGGCTCAGCGGCCTTACCTGTTTCAGTTTTAGAAAGATGGAAATCAATCTGCGGACATACACTTTTAGAACGCTATGGAATGACCGAAATGGGAATGGCGATCAGCAATCCTTATCTCGGAGAACGAAAGCCCGGATATATTGGACAAGCGCTGGCTGAGGTGACGATTAGGTTGACAGATGAAAATGATCAGCTGATAGCCGAAGGAACGGCCGGAGAAATTCAAGTAAAAGGCCCCAATGTATTTAAAGAATATTGGAATAAACCCGAAGCTAACGCCGAAACTTTTACGGCTGATGGTTGGTTCAAAACGGGTGATATTGCTATTTTTGAAAAGGGGAGCTATAAAATATTAGGAAGAAATTCGGTAGACATAATTAAATCCGGCGGCTATAAAATTTCCGCTTTGGAAATAGAGGAAGTTTTAAGAACCCATCCAATGATCAGGGATTGTGCAGTAGTCGGAATACCTGACGAAGAGTGGGGCGAAATTATCGGCGCAAGCCTGATCCCGGCAGATGAAGACATTCTCATTGAAGAATTAATAGTATGGTTAAAAGAAAAACTACCCGCCTATAAACTACCTCGGAAATTTATTTTTCAAAAAGATCTTCCCCGGAATGTGATGGGGAAAGTGACTAAGAATGAATTGAAGAAGAGGTTTGATCACTAGATCACATGCGAAGTGATCACCAGATCATATACACCTTTGAGAATTCGCTGAAAGCGGATTCAAAGAAATTCGTGTAATTTGCGATAATCCGTGTCAGAATACACTCCAATTAGCTTTTTTATTTTTGACACGGATTTACGCTAATTACACGAATTATGTCCTGCTGGCACATGATTTTTTTTGCTAAAAATGTGGATCTAACGATTATTTTTCAACGATTATTTTTTTAGTATAAACACCGTCAATAGAAAGCAGATAAAATCCAGCTGCTACTTTCTCTAATGCTAAGTCTGTATGCTCATTTGAAATGATACCAGTTTCAACCCTCATTCCGGAAACGTTAAAAATCTGGTAGTTTTTCCCTACTAAGTCACTCGGCACGCTTAACGTCAAAACCGAATTCGTTGGGTTGGGATAAAGTTCGATTCCCCGGTCAGTCTCAATATCAAAAGTACTCACCGGAATATTACTGATCCTGGAAATTCCGGTACTAGTCACTACCCAGACATCTCCCTGACCATCTATTGCCAATCGTCTCACCACCGGACCAATCAAGCCATCTCCCACATCATAGTCTTCCCAGATATTATTGCCAAAAGTAGATACGCCACCTTCCGTCACCAGATAATCGACATAGACGCCGACCCATATTCTACCATCCGCAGCGATCTGAATATCTTCAACCGGATTGAGTTCATCAGGCGGTGGCAATTCAAAAATCAGTTCATGGTGCGTTATAAATTCATTATTGCTATTAAAAACAGAAATGCCATCTGTCGTACCGATCCATTTGTGTTGGTTTTGATCAATAGCGATGGACCGTATTTTGTCGTTCAATAATCCGTCAGCTTCGGTGATTGAAGTAAAGGTAGTGCCATCCAAAATCCAGACGCCTCCAAGCGGTGTACCCAGATATGCTTTTCCATTCGAATCAAAAGTAACAAAGTTGGTGCCCCCAAAAGGCAAGCCATCAGCCATCGTATAACTGGTCCAGGTCGTACCGTCAAAGATGGTAATTCCATCATTATTGGCGATCCATATTTTTCCGTCAGGTGCTTGATTTATATATTTGATCCGATCATCAGCAAGACCATCTGCTTCGGTATATGTAGTCCAAGTACTACCATCAAATTTATTGAGGCCAAAATCAGTACCGATCCACAAATTATTATCGCTGTCAACAGTAAGGGCTGTGATGGTGTTACTTACTAAATTAGGATGAGAAATGACATCATAGCTCGTCCAGTTCGTACCATCAAAATGAGAAATCCCTTCCTGTGTTCCGAACCAAAGATCATCATTAGCATCTACGGCGAGGCAACTCACGGAATTATTGATCAGGCCTTCGGCAGTGGTATAATTGGTAAAGGTTTGTGCCTGGAGATAAAGGCAGATAAAAGCAAAACAAAGGCTTAGTATATTTTTCATTTTTGGTTTTTTTTGACATAAAAATCACTAATGTTTGTGCTCTCTGTGTCTATATCATCTTTGAATAATTATTTTTCGATTTAAAACAGTATCCTCATAAACCAGGCTCACTAAATATAATCCGTTTGGCAAATCATTTACGCTTACATTTATGGAAATATCATTTAGATCTAAAACTTGCGTTTTTAATAATTTTCCATCTACGGAATAAAGTTGCAATAGCGTAGGGGATTCTGTTTCGAATTTTAAAGTAAGGGCATTCTGAACGGGATTTGGAAATAGCGTAAATAAAGAATTTTGGAGGTCGCTTACGCTGATGATCAGTACATTTTCAGTACCAAAAGTAGCTGGCATATCTACAAAAGGGCCCGTTCCATTTGGAAACCTTCCTGTTGAACGATCTTCCATTTGTTCACCAAAAGTGATGGAGTCCATTACCATCTCACTGGCATTCGACAGCGATAGCGTTTCACCACCACTTGATAATTTAAAGTTAGCATGTAAAGCTCCCTGAGGTTGATCTTCATCTGCCCAAACGATGAGATAATGATCGGGCGCTATAGCAACGTCAGGCATAGCCCATTTCAATAAATTGTCCGGATTGTCAGAAAGGAATAAACTTCCTGTAGAGATCGTGAAATCTGCATTATTATACAATTCTATCCAGTCATCAAACTCTCCTGCTTCATCTGAAGCAGTGCTGGTATTAGAGGCTAAAAATTCGTTGATCACCAGATCTCCTACAATAATATTCGTTTGGAGGCTAAAGTATTCGTAGCCTGCACGCTCCGGAGCAAATCTTCCTGCTATGGTATTTTCAGCATAAAAATAATACTGTATTGAATTGCCAATATTATTCAGTTGAATCCCAAAAACACTATCATTAGCCGCGCCGTCGTTTTGAGAACCATCGTCAAGCATCGTTGCTTTTTGAAATAAGCCATTGCCGCCAAAGCGATAGGCCAGGGTTACATTTGAGGCATTGGCCACTTCGGCAGTTATCCAGATATCATCACCCGCAGCTATAACAGAAGGACTATAATCAATGTTTGAAATAGTCGGCGATCCCTGGTAGCCCGGATAAGTTTGTAAATAATTGGTCCTCGCATCCATGAGATCCGTAATGCCCGGATAATCCACCAGATCATTAACGGTTGAATTTATATTATTATAAAAATCATCATTAGAGTAGAATTTATTGGTATCAGCAAGGACGGAATTTTCGATCAGATCGTGTAAGTATTGCGCACGAACTTCATAATCCTGATTAGCAAAATTCTCTTCGATGATCGTCCGAAGGTGGGCGATATACATTCTTCGATAAGTATCGTTTTCAAACAAATTTCTCAGCAAAGGACGCGGAACCACTGAGACGGAAGAATAATGCAACAGCGGATCCATTGTCTTGGCTTCTGCAATCGAAAAGCCATCAAAATGCTCTGATGCATCGGTCAGCCGGTAACTCGCAAAGGATTGATTCAAATCCCAAATTATCGGATTGAATTGGCCGTCGTCTTTTTTATACAAATAATAGTTTTGAGCATAACCCACATAGCTATCAAAGTTGATCAGCGCATAATTAAACGCATGCATCCAAAGCGTTCTGTCTACATTTAAGACCGTTTCAATATTAGTCGGATTTTCATTTAAAACATCAATCAATTCATATAAGTCGCCCCAGCCAGTCGACGATTCGAGGGTATAATAAGGATAGTAATCCGAAGGGTCAGTACCCGGTGAATTTCCGAGGTTTGAGTTTTCACCATCAAAGTCTAAGGTTGCTGGATTGCATTTAAAAAAGGCATTATTATTTGAACCAAAATTTTGTAAAATAAAATCTTCCGCTACTGATTCAATATTACTGTATAATCCCCAAAAGACGTCATTGATATAAACATTAGCGTAGTTGGCCAAAGAGGCAGGCATATATTTTCGGGCAATTTCATAAGATAAAACCTCTCGTAAAAAGGAAGGATCCTGGATGACATTACCTAGTTTTATTTTATTAATACCATCATAATCTTGATTCCCTTTTACATAATCCAATTTTATATTAAAAGGATTCTTATCGCGATTGGTACTCACTGACGAAAAACCTTTGTAACGAATGCCTACACTGTCCAGCACGGTGCCATCTATGCTTACTGTTGCCAATAAACGATC
>JBLHJZ010000484.1:0-4398 GCA_047619515.1 Saprospiraceae bacterium
TACTCGCCAGAGGATCAAGGTCTCGCTTGACGGCCGAACAAATCCGGGATCAGGCATTAGCGATCAGTGGTTTGCTCATCACTGATGTCGGTGGCCCGAGTGTCAAACCTTATCAACCACCGGGGCTCTGGGATGAAATGACTTCAGGCGGCGGTCGTATAAAATATGTACAAGATACCGGAGACAAGTTGTATAGAAGAAGCCTATATACTTACTGGAAGCGAACGATCCCGCCACCGAACATGATGACTTTCGATGCCGCGGGCCGGGATATCTGTACCGTCAAACGACAGTCGACCAGTACGCCTTTGCAAGCCCTGGTTTTGCTCAATGATCCGCAATTCCTGGAAGCATCGAAAGTCCTGGCTTTTCATACGATTAAAAAATGCAATACTGCCAAAGATTGTATCCGGCTCATTTTCCGAAAGGCAACTAGTAGATTTCCAGGCGCTGAGGAGCTGACCGGATTGACCAGTCTCTATGAGGAGCAAAAAATCCGTTTTGCCAATAATGAAGAAAGTATAAATGAATTGATCAGTATCGGGCAGTACCCGCTGGATTTTGAAGACATGAACAAAGCGGATTGGGCGGCGCTGACGATCATTGCGAGTACGATTTTGAATTTGGACGAGACGATTACGAAGAGCTAGTACCACAGACTTTAGTCTGTTACTTAGGTTCTAAATCATGGTGATTTTAAAAACCACCATGATTTTCAATAAAGTAGAAATAAGCGGAGGGTTTAAGACCAAAATACGTGATATTGGGGATGATTTGAAAAAGGATTTTTAAAGTAGCCGGCAAATTTATTTGCCGGGCTGGTCAAACATTGGTTTAAAAAATATCATCAACTGGGTAAATAAATTTGCCCGTTACAAAAAGGATGCATAATGAGCTGCTTTGCTGAAAAAGTCAGCTTAAAAAACCTATTCCATTTCCCTGATCCATTGTTCAATTAATGCCACCCCTTCTTTATGGATTAATTTTTTACCCATTTCAGGCATCATAATATTGGGGTCGGTGTGTTTCATTCTAAATGCGAGAATAGATTCTTCAGGCGATCCTTTCACAATATCTACTTTTAAATTACCAGACCCTTGTCCGGCAGAAATCGGGTGTTTATTGATTCCAAAATCAATTTCATCCATTTCATCATAATCCAGATAAAGGGCTGTATTCCTTGCAGAACCATCGACTCTATGGCAATGCGCGCAATTAATGTCTAAATATGCTCTGGCTCTTTCGTTGATCGAACCGGAACCTGCGTCTTCATAATTTGCTAATCTTTCTGCATCCTGAGCACTTTCGAGACCTGTCAAAAAATTTTGCTGAATTAAGTAATCCAATTGATTTCCAGTAGTTTTTCCAATAATATTATCCCTGTTTAATTGCCTTGCGGTAGGGCCTATTGGCTGAGGTTTATTGCCTTTCATATGACAACTCTTGCATTGATTTAAATTAGGTACGGCATACGAAAAAGACTGAGTACCTGAAATTGTATTCCTGGCGACCTCCAGCGTTTTCCCTAAAATACTTAAATAGGCATCTGTCTGTTCTTCATTCCAAACGTATGGCAAAGCCGTCCAGGAACTATCTTTTTCTTTTATCAAAATACGGGTTTCCATAATGATGCTCGAATCCGTTTTTTCTAAATCTGTCGCTTTATAATAAAAGTTTTTTACAAGAGTCGTCCCAATTGGAAAATCAAAAACTTCCCTGGCATCATATTTTATTTTAGCCCCTTGAGGGCAAACAATAAATCTCTTTTTAGAAGCGTAATCAGAAAATAGAGAAGAATTAATTTCATAAGGGATCACATTTTCATGAGCAGGTTTAAATTCTTTAATCGGATGATTAAAGAATCCGTATTCAGAAAGTTTTCCTTTTCCCAAACCATGTGTTTCGATTGTTTCTTTCAATGGATGTAGTCCATCAATCGCTTTTTTGGCACTTACTGTTTCTACCGATTGTACACAGGCCGAAACAATAATCATTGCAAGGAATAAATATTTTGTATGCTTCATATTTTTAAAATCCTTTAATTCTACTTTGTTAGTTTAAAAGAGATCAATATACGTTCGAGTACACGTTATTGTAGCGGGTGGCCCGGATTGAACTGTTTGAACATAGGGCTGCTTGATACAGTGTATCAAAGGTTTAGCAAAAGGAGTTTTCAATCCTTGGGTTTTTTGCTATTTTTTGGGCTTAAGCCAAAAAGTAGATAGAAATAAAAATCACGCTATGCTATAAATCTGGACTACAATTTTATATAAAATCTAAAGTGACAAAGTAGTATTAAGTGACGGAACAAAATTATTGATCAGTTATTTTTATAATACCGTCTAATACCTTTACAATTCGCATTTAAATTTGGAAAGATCTTTAGAAAGATTTTCCAGGTCATTCATCACATCCGCATCCAAAAATACGGTTCCTTCTTTTTCATCTATACAAATTTTATACACCGGTTTTACACTTCCGTCTGACAAATTATAATCTTCGGCTCTCGCTCCATCCCAGACTATATTGACGTGTTTCATAAAACTCGCAAATAACATCAAATGCCCAAAATCATTGTGCATAGTAGGGAATAATTTGCTACACTCGTAATGATTGTTTTTTATAAAAATCCTCCGGGGATAAGGATTATAGTTTTTGTCTTTTTTGATTTCTTCTCCTATGGATGCTGTTTGAGCAGACATTTGATTTAATCTGGTCTGAGTTGCCGGATCGTCCGAAGTTGATGTATTTACCTGATCAGTATCGGTATTATTGGCCGCTACTGATAAGTAAGAAGCTATAGCAATATCCATGGTTCTATTTTCCAAAAATATATTATCATGCACATAAATACTATCGGAGCTCATTATTAGCATGCCTGTTCCTGAAGGCACTTCGGAAACTATTGACCCTTTCGGAGCAAAAGATCTAATATTGTTATTGTAAATTTTATTATTATAGATTTCAACGTTATTACCATACCTCGCCAAACCCGGTAAATCAAAGGCAAGAATTCCAGCAACGTTTTCATGTACATCATTACCGTAGATTTTCACGTTCCCACAATTTTCTGATTCAATACCTGCTACATTATAATACACCTTATTATTCCTTATCACGACATTAGTTGATTGCCCCACATAAATCCCTGCATCTGAAGCTCCGATAGCGACACATTCCTCTATCAGAATATTTTTGCTCAATACCGGATAAAACAAATAGGCAGGATTACTTACTTTCATTTTTCCTGTAGCACTTGCGTTTACTCTTCTAAAAGTCAGACCATCACAATCCATTGCTTTAATGACATCTCCGGAAGCATCTTCCAGTGAAAGGTCTTCTACGATTATGTTATACCCATTTGTAATACGCAAACCTTCCGCTCCTTCTACTTGATTTTTAAAACTCAACACTGACTTGTCCATCCCTTTTCCTCTAATGGTAACATTTTTTATCCCATCAATGATAATACTTTTTGAAATGGAGAAATGACCTTCTGGAATTTCTATGACCGAACTGTCTTTAGCCAATAAAAACTTCGTCATAATTTCATCCTCCCTATCGGTAATGTATTTTCTTTCAGGAGAATAGGCTGGTGTTGGTTCATGCGCTATGACAAAATAGCTTATTCCAATAATTAAAAAAAACAGAATAACCGCATAAAGTAATTTTTTCATTTCGTACCGGATTATTGAAGTTGATCAAAAACTTCTATGAAATATTACTTAAAATTAGAATTAAAAAAAGGATTTTCCGATTTTTAGAGAACCAAGGTTTGCTAAACTTGATTTTAGCTACTTGATAAACCTCGCAGGTTTCGAAAATCTGCGAGGTTTGGTGCCTGGCTTTTTTACAAATCGCAGAGGACACAGAGGTTCACAGAGAGATTAAGGTGACGCTTGATAGCGCTAATAAATGCAAAAAACGAAAGCCTCTGCGAACCTCCGTGTTCTCTGCGGTTAAAAACAACCACGTTCCACTAATTTGCCAAAAATGCACCTTTTACAAAAAAAACTGAAATAAAAAACATTGAACAGATGCACAAGAACCCAATATCCAATAGAAATTTCATCCTCAACCGAAGAGCCTTCCTCTCCAAGACCAGTATCGGATTGGGCGCTGCAGCCTTATCTTCCTTGTTGGGAGTAGGCTGTTTCAATAAAAACGAATCCGGCGGCTTATCTTTGAATCCCTCCGATATAAAAATTCCGCATTTCGCGCCAAAAGCAAAACGAGTCATTTACCTTTTTCAAAGCGGTGGCCCTTCTCAATTAGACCTATTCGATTATAAACCATTGCTCGAGAAAATGCGCGGACAAGACCTTCCGGAAAGTATCCGTAAAGGGCAACGCCTCACGGGTATGACATCGGGGCAAAAGAATTTTCCTTTAGCAAATT